>OMKD01000280.1 GCA_900299495.1 Sphingobacteriales bacterium | reverse complement strand
TGTATTGGACCAGGATACAGAACTCGGTGCATAAGCAACTACTCCATCAATTAAGGATGGGAAATTAGCAGCCAAAACCAAGGCTAATTCTGCATTCTTAGAAGCGCCCATCACAACAATCTTATCCGGATTCACTGCTGGCTGTTTAGTAAGCCAATTGATCGCATGCTCAAAATACTCCAAGGCAATATTTTCAGGTAAATCAGGAAGTCCTTCCATCCCTGTATAGGGAAGCGAAAAGCCCACCAAATCATTTTTTGCAAGGTATTGCCCCCAATAATCACCCCACTGACCTCCACCAACTAATATAACCGTGGTTTTACTTTCTGAATCCTCCTTAGCATAATAATTTCCCTGAAAACCTTCTTCCTTGATCACCTGGACTTTTACCCCATCAAATAGGATAGCATCAATAATCTTATATGCTGCGATCAGAAAGACTATTCCAATAATTGGAAGGATGAATTTTTTGGTGTTCTTCATGTTTAAAACTTGGTCTTTTTAAATAATCAATCAATGATTTCAATCCGTTTAAATGCCTCCAACACCATAGGTTTTCTGATGCTTGAAAAGGTATTCATATCAAATCCCTGCCGGGGTTCAATATTTGAAGCTACAAAATAAATCTTGTTATTTGTTTCAAGGAATCCCACAAACCAACCGTTATTAAGACCATTACTAATGGACCAACCCGTTTTGCCACTTAAGGTATAATCTTTAGTTTTCTCGATAATCATCATCCGTTTCATAATGGAGCTTGTCCTTTTCGAAATTGGCAATTCAGCTTGATACAAGGCATCTAGGAATTCGATTTGTTGATATTGATTGATCCGAGATTCACCTGCTAACCAGAATAGATCAAGATTTGATGAGTCAACCCTCATGACACCGTATCCGAGCTTATCCAAAAAGGCACGCATTTGTACTAAACCTATTTTCCGAGCAATCTCCTGATAACAGGGAACACAGGAATAATGGAAGGCTTCCTTTAAAGAAAGATCCTGCTCCCACACTGCTAACCTTCTTGCAGAACCGTCCCATTCAATTAAAGTACTGTCATTTTCCACAATCCCTGTTTCCAGCGCTATAATCGAATTCGCAATCTTGAAAGTAGATGCAGGTAACTGCCCTTTGGCAGCCCATTCAAAATCGTTGGAATAATAAGCTTCTTCTTTTAAATCATAGATTAATATTGATCCGTGAAGATTTAAGGAATCTAAGAGGCTCTTAAACTCCGGGACATATTGTTCATGATCAATAAACGTATCATTGTCCTGACCTTCTCTAAGCGAACTTTCCGAACAGGAAAAGACACAAAACGAGAACAAAAAAATAACACCATACTTAAATCTATCACACCAAATATGAATCATCTAACTTTAATTTGTAATTAAAAGCTTTTTGAACACGACTCCCCTTGCTGTTGAAAAAGAAACAGAATAAAGTACATTTAATAAATCCGCTCCTGAAATACGTTTTGAATTAGACTTTTTAAATTTCAAAACCAATAAAATAAATTATTGATATTTACCAGGGGCCATGCTTCGAAACGTGAACGAAGTTACCATCCTCCATCCTGTACGCACCTCCAAAACCTACAAACCAAAGCCGTTGATCCTGATCCTTATAAATTTTAAAAACCACAGGTCCTTTATTCTCTTCCGACTTTTCAAATTCAATAATTTCGCCCTGATAGTAAGTGTATAAAAAATGTTGATTAGACACAAACCATATCCTACCCGCTCCATCTTCAGCAATACTCCCGATGCCTTTTCCTTTTTCTAACTTTCCCTCTGTAATATTTTCAGCTTTACCAGCCTTCAGATGATACAGACCATCCTTCGTCGACACATATATTGAAGCATCACTTGCCTCAAAAACCTCATTAACGAAGGTGGTATTTATGTTCATCGTTTTTGAGACATGTATCAAAGAATCCGCTGTATAAGAAAAGAGTCCGGCGTTTGTACTGAACCATAGTCGTCCACTACTGTCCTCGAAAATCTGGTGGACCATTTCTGCACTTGAAACACCTAGACTAAAATCTCTTTCTCCCTTAGGTAAATCAAAATTTGTAAAGGTTGATCCATCGAAAACACACAAACCTTCAATTGTCCCAATCCAGATCTTACCAGACTGATCTGCTGCTATATGCCAAACATCATCACTGATCAATCCATCAGATGTATAATAGTTCTTTACCTGATCACCTTGGATACAGCTTAAACCGCCAGTATGCCCTATCCATATCCTCCCCTCTCTATCTTCGGTAATTGCTTTAATAGTTACTCGTTTACCATACTCACAAAGAATATCACTCAAATAAATCAGCGAATCTCCAACAAGCTTATATGCACCTCTTTCCGTCCCAAACCACATGGATCCTTTGCTATCCTGAAAAATAGTACGAACTACCTGATTGATCTTTTGATCCTGACCCTTCAGCATAGAGAATGTATCTTCCTCCTTGATATCGGTATTGATCTTAGCGTCTTTTTGATCCACGGGTTTATGTTGCCCATTGCAGGCCACGACAAACATGAATAACGCCAAAACGAATAAACATTCAATTTTTAATTTCATATCTCTAAGTTAGTCATCCTTTTAATGCTGCAAACAAGCTTTAATCAACCTCAATATTAAATGTTTTGTCACTCAAAAGCTTTACCTGCTCACGGGCGTAAGCAATAGCCCTTTCATTTCCTAGATTATAGGTCTTTTTGTAATACTCAATAGCTTGCTTATAATCTCCCTTGAGTTTATAGGCTTCTGCAATTTTCCCCAAAATCACATAGTCATTTTGATTGATGCTTTCTGCTTTCAACAAGGCACCAATACCTTTACTATAATCTTTTTTAAGGAGATAGCAAGTAGAAAGGGTGATTAGGTTATTCACATGCTCCGGATAATGGGTATCTACAGCATTTGATATTTCAATAATATTATCAATCAGGGCATCATTACCGACATCATAAAGTCCTACTTGATAATTTTTTATTGCCAGCAGAAATGATTCTTGATTTATAGAAGAATCCGTACCATTAGCCCAAGTCCATTTGTTATCATTCTGTGCTGAATGCTCAATTGCCTTAATTATTTCTTTCGTAAAAGTATTCCAATCTGCCACTTGCCCCAATACAAATATCTTCCCAAATCGCATATCCAAACGATTTGGAAATAGTTTTATACCTTCATCAATCTTATTGAATCCTTTTTTCAACTCATCCAAATCAAATTTGACATTGTCGAGCACAGTTTCTGGATCACTGTTATCATTAAATCGCAAGATATAATCAAAATACGTCTCCGGATCATAGGTTTCTTTAATAAATTCTACCTTTTGAGCCTGTTTTACATGGTAATTAAAATAACTAGTAAAAAGAGCAGCATCATTTGGAGATTCCAATTCCCATTTTTTTAAAATCTTGAGTTGTTTCTTGGTATTTCCGGTGTTAAAATGTTTAAGAAAATCGGATTGATAATCTTGGCATAATCCATATTGAGCGGTAATTAATACCAGAAGAAGTGTGATAAGCTTGTTCATTACTTTTTTTGAGATTAGTGATTTATAGACAAACTGCTGTAAACAGATTTTATTTTATATTTTTTCAAATATAATCCAGCCAATCAACTTTTAACAAATCCCACTCAAGCTTATCTTACCGTAAAAAGAATCCATTCCTCATCGGATCTGAAGGGTCAATAATGAAGGTATGTTCACCTGTAATAAAAGCACTTCCTTTTACCTCTGGAATGACTGCATCAAAGCCCCCATAAGATGTTGTCCTATACACCTTACCTTCGAATACAGATCCAGTTATACTTTCTACGTTCATGGTTTCTCCAATAACCAATTCACCTCGTTTGTGATGAATAGCCATCCGGCCAGATACACCGGAGCCTGTTGGGCAACGATCGACCTCACCTTCTGCAAATACACATACATTTTTATTATCCGCCTTATCGGTAGGGCTTGGATCAATAAAGATGGTTCCATACAAGAAACTCAGATCCGATTCAAAGGGATGTACTATATCAACATCCTGAGCCATAACAGCATGCTTAATTTGCATAGCCTGTTTTATGATCTCCGAATAGTGCTGTGTATCCAATTTCAAATCAAGGCTATTTTTACTCAAATCCACGTAAGCGTAATAGGTGCCTCCATAAGCTAAGTCATAAGTAATTTCACCTAATCCCTCCACCTGTACCTTTCGATCCAATGCGAGCACAAAACTCTCCACACATCTAAATCGCACTCCAGTGATTTGATCGTTTTCAACATCCACTAAAGCATCTATTCGACCACAAGGTGCATCTATTTTTATAAGGTTTTCCCCTTCTTGGACATCAATCCAATTCATCTGAACGGCAAGGGTTGCAATAGCAATAACAGCATGCCCACACATCGTACTATAGCCCTCATTATGCAGGAAAATAATACCAAAATCACCCTCAGCGTCATTCGGTGGTGTTAAGATACAGCCATACATATCTGCGTGTCCTCTGGGCTCAAACATCAGACTTGTCCGCAAGTGATCATAATGTTCCTTGCAAAATCGCCTTCTAGCTAAAATATGCTCTCCCTTTAGTTCTGGAAAACCATCAATAATAACTCGGAGTGGCTCACCACCAGTATGCATATCTATTGTTCTGATTGCATGCCAACCCTTAGGAATCTCTACCTTTGTTTTGCTCAATATATTATCATAAACCTTTGACATCATTCCATTTTTTGAAGTAATAGCGAGCAGCAATCAAATCTTCCATTGCATAACCCACAGACTTAAATACAGTAATATCGCATTCTGCTCTTTTATAGGATTTCTTTTGTTGACTAAGATCAAATAGATCTGCAATAATATCGTCTAAACCAATCAGTCCCTGCGCTATGGGAATAGCAAAATCACCACTCTCCTTTGTGGCCATTGATCGAACATCAGCAAATAGCTTAGCTTTTTGAATGACGGTATTATCAGCCTCCCGCATATCTGGCTTAAAAGAGCCTACCAGATCAATATGCTGACCTGCACGAAGATACTTACCCAAAATAAGAGGTTCCTTACTTAAGGTTGCAGCACTTATGATATCTGCTCTGGGGATAGCCTCATGGAGCTGTTCAACCACCTCCAAATCTAAGTCCCTATCAGCTAACAATCGTTTTACAGCTTCAGCTTTTTCTATATTCCTACCCCAGATCATTACCTGCTTTATTGGCCTAACCGAGCAATGCGCCTTGATCAATTCAGGACTCAAGGCTCCAGTTCCTATCAGGAGTAATGTTTTGCTTGAGGGATCAGACAGGTATGAAGATGCCAATGCGGATGCCGCAGCAGTTCTTTTGTTTGTCAGACTTTTAGCATCCAATATGGCCTTCACTTCCGCGCTTAATGCGTCCATATAAATATAAGTCCCCTGAATGGAAGGCAGATTCAGCCTTGTGTTATTTGGGCTTAGGGTTACAACTTTCACTCCAGCATCTTTCCCATCCTGCCAGGAGGGCATAAGCAACATAGTGGTATCTGCACCCATTTCCTTATTCGGAAAATCGTGATGGTGACGTTCAGGTGTGAGTGTATCATTATTGGAAAATCCTTCTCGGAGTGCACTTACTAATTCCCTAAAGTCAGTTTTTGTTTCTATGAAACTATGATCAATGTATACAGGTTCTGCCATGAAATCAATTACCATTTACAATACAAACAACAAACTTTTTATGCAAAAGACTCGCATAAAGTTCAACCAAGGCTTATCCTAAGATAAGCAATACACTGTAAATAATAATGCAATAAAAAAACCGACTAATAAATTATATCAATCGGCTTCAAAAGTCACAAAAAAACCTTGTTAAACAAAATAGATGAATGAAACGTAAGCAATTATTCCAAGGTGAATTTGCAACTCAAATCTTAGTGCTCATTTTTAAATAAATTGAAAAATAACATCAGGATAATTGTTGGGACTTAAGTTTTATCTAACAAAGTCATTCATAAAAAATCTGGATATTGTATTTCATGTAATTGATTCGTACTTGTTATCCATCAGCATAATCATACTTAAAGCCTATGGATATAACTTATAGACTCCAAGGAGTAACTCTTATGGGATGATTAAATACACTATCAAAATTATAGGTTTCCAGCATCCCTAAAAAATACGAATGAATCAAAAAATAAGGTTTCAAATGAATTAATTATTCAACTAAACATTGATAGTATGGTACATACATCTATTTAAATAAGGTTTCATATCTTATTTATTTAGGTAATTATATGCTGAAAAGACTAGGTCAAAGCACCTTGAATTTACTTGCCTGACTAGCAAAAGAAAAAGCCGATCAACCCTCTCAGTTCAATCGGCTTTACTCATTAATAAAGCAACAATTAATAAAAAAAATTAAGTATAGTCTTTTGACTATTTAGTCAATGATTAGTTTCGTAATTGATGTGTGTCTACCCTGTCTTAATTGAACCAAATACATTCCAGCAGGATAAGTACTAAGGTCCAAGTCTGTCTCATAAGTCCCTCCATTTAAATAGCCTAGGGCTATATGATTTACTTGTTGTCCAAACTGGTTGAACACAGTTAGATTCACTTCCGCTCCTTCTTCTATTGAAAAGCTAACGATTGTGTTATCGCTTGCAGGATTAGGATAGACGTTAAAATCCGACAATCTTGATATAGCTATCTCTTCAGTAGCAGTAACACCCGCAGGCAAATATGAATAGAGTCCTAATATACTATGTCCATACCAAAGCAAACCAGCATCATCAAACTCCAAGCCAACTAAATAAGGTGAAAAAATCACATCCGGGTTACCGAGAATCATTTCCTCCCACTCTCCTTCGAATAGCGTAACAAGGCCATTATCGGATGCTATATATATTTTACCCATAGCATCGCTTTCAATTGAATGGGATTTATTAGCTTCCAAAATCGCTGCATTTTCCAGCATCGGGTTGCTGAAATTCTGTCCATCGAATTTAATTACCCCAAAAGAAGAAGTTACCCATACATTTCCATGTATATCAAAATGAAACTCTCCCCTTGGAAACTTGATAGCTTCGTGATCATCTCTGGTATAAGTCGTCCACGCTCCTGCTGAACTAACTTTCTGAATAGCATGATTAGCATCTACGCCTATATTTCCGTCATTAGTACCCAACCATAAATTATCCTCAGCATCTAATCCAATGGCACTAACATAATGCGAAGAATTCAATGGAGAGTTCTGCTGATTATACTCCGATATAATCCCATTTTCAATAATAAAGACTTTATAATCACTCTGTACATAGGTGCGACCCTGAGAATCCTGCAATATTGTTTTGCAATTTTCATCAAGGAGCAAAGTCCACTCCACCCCATCATAATGATATAAACCTTCATTACCACTTAACCAGACATCATTTTCACTTAAGTACAGTAAATCTCCATCATAAGCAGACCAGTAAAAAAGTTCTGTAGGAATGGTTAATAAAGACCATTCACCATCAGGATTTAAGACAGAAATACTATTTGTAGAAGAATACATAAGGAAAAACAGTTCTCCATTTGCTCCCTTCTTTACATCATATATACGGTTGTATTCAATCGTAGTTGAGGACAAGGTAGTTGACTCAATATTCCCATTTTTGTTAGCAGACAGGTATATATTTCGATTATACCAACTTACACCTTCTTCATCCACATAGTAAAACGATTTCCCAAGTGAATTCCCACCTATATTAAGGTCATCTGCATATGGCACACATGAATCTCCGATTAACTTAAATACGCCATCATACCAAGTATCAAAATAAATATTGCCATCTTGATCCTCTGTAAACCCATTGATATGAGTACCATTTATTCCTCCATTAGAGATCAAGGTCCAGGAGTCTCCGTCAAATCTTCCGATACTGTCCAGTCCACCAGCAAAAAACAAATCGCCGGCATCACTAAAAAAAACATCCGAATCTAAATATGCAAATAGTGAAGTCCCTTCAGAAAGGTGTATCCAGGTATCATTTTCAAACTTATGCACTCCATTTCCCGCACCTAAATATACTGCACCATCTTCGTCAAATTCTATATCCCATACCTTAAAGAAATCAAAACCCAATTGTTCCTGATTATATTTAATCCATTCCTCTCCAAGCTGTCGAAAAACACCTTGTGATGTTGCCAACCACATTTCACCTGTTTCAGAAATCTTCAAATCGTAAAGTTCCGGATCCAACAAAGGATTTAAGCCATCAGGAGAAATAGTATCCTGAAATCCAGAACCATCAAATTTTGCCACTACTACATCGTAGGTTCCAATAAAAGTGTCCCCACTCGATGTTCTGGCTACTGATTGAAAATGATCCGTCGATAAGTCTGATTCCTCAATCCCATAAATAGTATGCTCAAGCGTATTTTTATCTACAATAACTAAGCCCGCATCTGTAGCTAAATACAATTCTTCTCCAAGATCCAGGTAGTCATTAACCCCTTGAATACTTTTATAAGAAGTCCATACCTGAGCATCAGATTGACCAAAAAGCGTAAATAAAAATAATACAACCAGGAGGTGCTTTGATATATTCATATTCATCTATTTTATCGATTAAGGTACTAAAACGGATGTTCAACTTGATTTATGTTCAAAATTATTCAATTCACTGAATGCTTTAAAACACAAGAAACCCCTTAAATAAGGTTTCAAAAATAACATAAACACTCATAACTACATATATACCAACAAAACCTAAATCTTAAATAAGGTTTGATACTAATTAAAAAAAATGCCACCTCCCACTTTGAATGATTTAGTGTATATTCTCTCAAGCACACAAAAAACATACGTGTAGGTAGATGAAGATTTTAAAAGGAATGATACTCTTGGCTTGAAGCAGGATTTGCTCATCAGGAAAGTATATAACTAGCAAATACTAAACAAAGATAACAAATACTCTTACTCCCTTATGCATACAACTGTAAATAAAGGACTTACATCTAATATTTTATTAAAAAAGCTTAACCAATTTTCACCTAACAAAGAGTTAATCATGATGCTTATCAAATGAAAAGCCGATCAATCTTTTCAGATCAATCGGCTTGTTTCAATTACAAAGCAACGATTAAAAAAATTAATTTCAGTCTTTAACTAATTAGTCAATGATCAGTTTTGTAATTGATCTATGCTCGCCCAATCTCAATTGAACGATGTACATTCCAGCAGGATAATTACTAAGCTCCAAGTTGGCCTCATGTGATCCTTCATTTAAATAACCTAAAGCTACCTGATCCACTTGTTGTCCAAGCTTATTGAAAACAGATATATCAACATCCACAGCAGCCTCGATTGAAAAGGCAATAGTTGCATAATCACTTGCAGGATTAGGATATATGGATAAATCAGAAGATCGAGATTCAGCTACCTCCTTTGTACTAGTAACACCGGCAGGTAAAAATGAATAAACCCCTAATAAACTATGTCCATACCAAAGCAAACCTGAGTCATCAAATTTCAAATTAACTTGATAAGGAGAAAAATCTCCGTCTGGGTCACCAATAATCATTTCCTCCCACTCACCTTCATACAATGTGACCATACCATCATCAGTTCCTAGATATATTTTACCCGCTGCATCACTTTCAATGGAGTGGGCTTGATTTGCTTCCAAAATCGCTGAGTTTTCCAACATTGGATTGCTAAATTCCTGCCCATCGAATTTAATTACTCCAAAAGGAGTGGGCACCCATACATTTCCGTGTATATCAAAATGGAATTCTCCACGAGGAAACTTAATAGCATCGTGATCATCCCTTGTATAAGTCGTCCACTCGCCCGCTGAATTTACTTTCTGAATAGAGTGATTACCATCCAGACCCGAATTTCCATCATTCGTAGCCAACCATAAGTTATCTTCAGCATCTAATCCAATGGCACTCACATAATGCAGTGGATTCAGAGGAGCGTTTTGCTGATTATATTCTGATAGGGTGCCATTATCGATAATGAAAACTCTAGAAGGACTTTGTATATATATACGACCTTGAGAATCCTGCAAAATATTTTCACAAGGAATATCAAAAATAAATGTCCACTCTACTCCATCATAATGATATAAACCATAATAGCTACTCAACCAGATATCATTTTCGTCTAAATAAAGAAAATTCCCACCATAGGCATACCAGTCAAGCTCAGTAGGAAGGGTCAATAAAGACCACTCACCATTAGGATGTAAAACAGAAATACTATTTGTAGAAGATTGCATTAGGAAAAACATTTCTCCATTTGGCCCCTTCTTTACATCATAAATACGATTGTATTCAATAGTGGTTGACGACAAGGTAGTTGACTCAATAGTCCCATTTTTATTAGCAGACAGGTAAATGTTTCGATTATACCAACTCACACCTTCCTCGTCAATGTAGTAAAAAGAGGTTCTAGGTAAATTTCCACCTACGTATGGTTCTTCATCAATCGTAGCCAAAGAATCTTCCGTCAATTCATAAACCTCACCATACCAAGTATTAACATAAATAGTGCCGTCTAGGTCTTCTGTAAATCCATTGATATGAGCACCATTTAAATCACCCGTAGAAATCAAAGTCCAAGATTCACCGTCAAATTTCCCAATATTATCCAGTCCCCCTGCAAAAAATAGATCTCCTGCTTTATTGAAGAAAACATCTGCGTCTAGATACCCCGCTATCGAAGTTCCTTCATTTAGATGTGTCCATGTATCATTTTCGAATTTATAAACTCCATTTCCAGTACCGGCATATACCGCTCCCGTTGCATCAAATTCTATATCCCATACCTTAAAGAAATCCCAGCCCAATTGTACATGATTATATTTAATCCATTCCTCTCCAAGCTGTCGAAAAATACCTTGTGAGGTAGCTAACCACAATTCACCTGTCTCAGATACCTCCACATCATATAATTCCGGATCCATCAAAGGATTCAATCCGTCAGGAATAATAATATCCTGAAAACCAGAACCATCAAATCTTGCTACAACTACATCATAGGTTCCTATAAAAGTTTCACCACTTGGTGATTGGGTTACTGATCTAAAATGGTTTGTTGATAAGCCTGATTCTTCCATTCCATAAATTGAATGCTCCAGTGTGTTTTTATCCACAACAACCAAACCTGCATCCGTGGCTAAATACAATTCATCTCCCATATCCAGGTAATCACTTACCCCTTGAATACTTTTATAAGAAGTCCATTCTTGTGCATTGGATTGACCAAGAATTGTAAACAAAAATAAGATAACTAGGGGGTACTTTGACATGTTCATATTCATATATTATCGATTAAGGTATTAATTCAGATGTTCAACTTGATTTATATTCAAAATTATTTTATTCACTGAATTATATAAAACACAAGAACATCTTTAAATAAGGTTTCTAAACCATCATTAACACCCACAAACCATTAAGAATCTATAATATTTTAACAATAAATAAGGTTTTATTTATCCTAAAAAACCATCAACCTATCTGTATGATTTAATGTAAAGGCCTACAAGAGCACAAAAAAGATACATATGGTTAGATAAAGACTCAAAAGGAAGGATTAACTTGATTTGAAGCATGTTTTGCTCACCTAGAAGGCATATAATGACCGGACATTTTCCAAAGATTGCAAATACTCGAATTACATTGCTTACACAACTATTAATTAGCTATTCATACTTCTAAACACACTAAAAAAGTTAGCTAATTTTCATCCGAAAATAGCTATTCAAGGGCTCTATCAAATAAAAAGCCGATCAATCTCTTCAGATTAATCGGCTCATTTCAATTACAACGTAACGAATTAAAAAATTAATTTTAGTCTTCTAACTAATTAGTCAATGATCAGTTTTCTAATTAATCGTTGCGCACCAAACCTCAATTGAACGATGTACATTCCAGCTGGATAATTACTAAGTTCCAAGTCGACCTCATGTGATCCTTCATTTAAATAACCTAAAGCTACCTGATCCATTTCTTGTCCAAGCTTATTGAAGACCAAAAGGTCAACTTCAGCAGCAGCTTCTATTGAAAAGACTACACTTGTAAAACCTAGTGCAGGATTTGGATAAACCCTTAAACTGGATTTTAAATCTTGAATATTGTGACTTGCATTGGTGCTTATCTCAGGAGTGAAAGCAAATAATCCGTGGCTTACACTTCCCCACCACAACACACCTGCATCATCAAAACGAATAGTCGATTCAATGGATGAATTCACATTGGGCACCTCATCAATAAACCACTCTTCCCATTCACCATTTAATAGTGTTGTGATACCATACTGATGAGAAAAATACAATCTACCTTCAGCGTCACTCTCCACAGCAAAAGCATTATAATTTGATAAATCATTGATATCCTCTACAATTGGATTCGTAAATTCTTGTCCATCAAACTTTATCACACCAGCAAGATGAGATGGCACCCAAACATTTCCATTTATATCGAAATGAAAATCTCCTTTAGGCCTTTTTATTGCTTCATGATCCACACTATTATAAGACGTCCAGACTCCACTAGGGCTTACTCTTTGGATGCTGTATTCATTATCCCAGGAAATAGACCCAATCCACAGATTATCGTAAGCATCTATTCCAAAAGCACTTATCGTTCCTAGTGCATTCAGTTGAGAGTTACTCTCGTTATACTCAGATACCTGTCCATTTTCAACAATATATATTCGATCAACCGAAGCAACATATACTTTACCATTAGAATCTTCAACAATCCACTTACAAAAACCAAGCTGATCAAATGACCAGTCTGAGCCATCAAAGTGATATAATCCTTCATAGGAGGAAATCCAAATATCGTCTGCTGCTCGATAGAGTATATCCGAATTCCAAAAAGCCCAGGATGGATCATTAGTTGGTAGTTCAAAATAAGACCACTCACCATCTGGACTATGCACTGCAATAGTATTGGTAGAGGTAATCATAAGGAAATACATATTCCCATATATATCTTTTTCAATACTATAAATTTTATTGTATTCAATACTTGTTGGCGAGATACTTGTAGATTGAATATTGCCGTTCTTATTAGATGACAAATAAATATTATGATTCAACCATTGAACATCTTGGTTATCTATATAATAGTATGCTATCTGTCCCCCATAAAGTACAGTCTGCTCATTCGTATGAGGAAGCCAAGAATTACCCTCTAACTTTAAAATACTATTTGGAGTATTATTTACATAAACAACCCCATCTACATCTTCTGTAAATCTTACCTCATGAATTGTACCAATAGGCATTCCATATAACTCCCAGTTCTCTCCATCGAACCTTGCAATACTATCTAAGTCAGCTGCAATGAATAGATCCCCATTCTGACTAAAATATAATTCCGAATCCAAATAGGGTTGAAGAGAGGTTCCTTCAGATATATTAGTCCAACTACCATCCTCAAATTTAAGCACACCATTTTGAGCCCCAGCATATACGATTCCTGATTGATCAATCTCTATATCCCAAACTTCAAAAAAAAGATCGCCTAATTCAGGTTCGGCATACTTTATCCAACTGTCCCCCTGCTTTCTAAAAACACCCTGAGAGGTAGCTACCCATAAGTCTCCATTGTCAGCCACTTCTATATCATATAACTTTCTTGTATTTGCATTAGAAATACCCTCAGGTACTTCTATATCAACAAAATCGGAGCCATCAAATCGTGCAAGAACAACATCATAGGTTCCTATGAATGTGCTACCCGTAGATGAAAGTGCAACCGATTGTATATGATCACTTGGCAGACTTGTTTCTGAAGCATTAAAAATGGATTTTTCAAATGTAGTCTTATTCACAACTACAAGACCAGCATTACTTGCTAAGAATAATTCCTCTCCATTATCCGCCAAGTCATTCACCTGTTCAGGACTTTTAAAGGAACTCCACTCCTGAGCACTTATAATACTATTAGACAATAATATTAGGCTTGTTAATAAAATATATTTGAGGACATTCATACGTATTGTTTTAGTATTTCTGACATTCAATAATGAGATAATCAATTATTATGATAGAAATTATCGCTTTTTCTATGTCAGAGCAAATAAAAGTTAATACTTAAATAAGGTTTCTAAAGATACCCTAAACTAAAATATTAAATATATTCGTACATTTACCCGTCATTTAATAAGGTTTTAGATTATATGAAAACACCATCAAGTCATCTATTTGATTTAGTACATAGCCTCACAAAAGCTCAAAAGAGGTATATAAGGGTTCAGGCTGGTTCCAAAGGAAAAGATTATCTTGATTTGATGGATGCGCTGCTCAAACAGACAGTCTTCGATGAACAGAAACTCATCCAGGATAATAAAGGATCCAAATTCCTTAAGTACCTGGCAGTCAACAAACAGTACCTTTATGAACTTTTACTTCGTTATCTGGCACAATTCGGTGAAAAGAGTATAGAAGATAAAATCTATGAGAAAATCTCAGGAGCCAATATCCTTTTAAAAAAAGGAATGTTCTCAGCCAGCTTAAAGGAACTAAAGAAAGGTCAAAAGTTGGCACGCAAGTATGAATCCTTTGAAATGTTACTCCTCTTATCGAATATTGAAAAAAGAATATATTCCATCCAAGAGTACCAACCTAAAGACGAACAATACATTGAGGAGCAACACAAGGATGAGACGAGTATATTGGAGCAATTAAAAAACACAGCTGACTATAGCTACCTCAATCAAAAAATCAATCAATTCCAACTGCGTTTTCAAAAAATCCAAACCAAAGAACATAGCCTATATGTAGATCCGCTAATCCAGTCGCCATTGCTAAAGTCTATCGACCGAGCAACTAACTTTAAGAGTAAAATCAACTATACTCAAGCAAACGCCACCTATAATTTCATGTCAGGAAATATAGAGGAGGCTTATAATTTCAACAAACAGTTTCTAAATCTCCTCGAAGAAAACCCACACTTCTTAAAGATTTACGCGGAACGCTATCTGGGCACACTCAATAATATGCTGATAGACAGTTTATCTATTGGAAATTATGATACCCTGGAAGAGGGCTTGAACAGACTGATTCAAACGACTAAACTAAAAGCCTTTAGTCATATCAAGAACATTGAATCCAGGGTCTTCAGACAACGCTATTTACTATTGCTCAACTGGTGCTTAGGACAAAAAGACTTCGAAAAGGCATTGAAATGGATACCTGAAATTGAACAGGGACTTGAGATCCATGAAAAAAACATTGAAAAGCACCATAGAATTACCTTCTACTATTTAAATGCATATCTTTTATTCCTTAACAAGCATTTTGATGAAGCTCTAAATTGGTGTAACAACATACTCAATGAATCCAAAGAAGATGTAGTCAAAGAAATATTCTATTTCGCTAGAATACTAAACCTATTGATTCATTTCGAATTAAAGAATTACGACTATTTGGACTCCTTATTGATATCCACTCCAAAGTATCTAAAATCAAGAAGACCACTATATCGTACAGAAAAGAGTCTTATCCAGTACATGGGCAAAGTATTGAAATCAGTTGACAAAAAAGACAAGCAGGAACTTACTGTGCAATTCAGTCAGGAACTACAAGAAATAATTAAAGACCCCAAGGAGCGAAGGGTCTTTAATTATATCGATCTAAATCATTGGATTTCAAATTAGGCTATTTACCCTGTGCTTGCTTTTCAACAGCATCAGTTTGCCCATAGATTTCCTCCAATTCATCCTGCACCTTAAGGGCTTTATCTGCTTGTTCCAATCCCTGCAGTGCAGCAACTTTTCCTTCTAAGGATTTCGCTCTCCTAGGCATACGTACTAAAGCATTTTCAAACTGTACCTGAGCATCCTCAAAACGATCAACCGTCAACAACCACTCCCCATATTGCTCATAAGAGGGCTTGGTAATCTTTGGAGGACCGGTAGGAAAATCGGTATCATCCTCCAAGGCTGTAGCCTTTTGCATCTTAGCCTCAAATAAATCCGTATCATTATCAAGAAGTGCTTTAAAACCTTCTATCTGGTATAAAACAACCTGCGCCATCTTAATGGAATTCGGTGAAGCAGCATACCTGCTATTTCCAGCAGCACACATAGCGATACCTGAGTCCTGAATATTCAGAGAATCCATATAGATTTTAGAAGAAAGCCAGTCAATCTCTTCATCAAGAACAGCTCCATCCTTATTCGTATATGCAAATTGTGCTCTCAGAAAACTACGTGCAGCCTTCGAAATAATATTTAAATCATTAACATCAACATCCAGGTCGATCGGTGTTTGTTCATCCACTCTACCACGCTCAGCCACATGACTACTTTGCATACCCAACAAATACGTTCTTGCCCCTTTCGTTGGATCATTAGGCACATAGGTCAGCATTTCATTCAATAAAACTTCAGCCTCATCATACCTGCCTTGTTGCAACAAACCATAATGCCACCAAGCCAGTGAGTGATACCCTCTGGCACCATCTGAAAGTTCCAAATCCTCCATACGCTTCACACTTGCCTTATAGGACCTGTCATTAGAACTCACCACTCCATCCCATTGACCCAATGCCAAATAGATATGAGAAGGCATATGCAGCGCATGAGCAGCATCAGCAGCTACTTCTGCATAAGCATCCGCAGCATCCAAAGCATCCTTTGCTGATACTGGTCCATCCAAAGCATGGATCTTATAATGTAGTGCACCAGGATGTAAAGGGTTCACTTCTATGATCTTATCGGCTATAGAAGCCGCCAATAGTAGATCATCGCTTCCATCGCCATAATGTTCTGTTGCCCAAACCAGAGACAAAGCATAAAAAGCTGCAATCTCCTGATGGTCTGGATATTTCCTATGTAAAGCTGAAAGATGAGACTTGATCAGCATATTTCTGGTTTCAAAATCACCAGCTCCATACATGATCTCAACAATCTCCCACATATCCTTTTCCAATTCATCTTCAATGGAAGCCAAACGTGCTTCTTTACTATCCCCCAATCGAACCAATACCGCCTTACCATTATCTGTATTCTGAAGTCTCCATAGTGCTTTGTAATGACACATTGCTTCCCCCCAAAGGCTCATGATTTCGGTACTGTCAATTGCAGTGGCCTCCTCAAATGACTTTAAGGCATCATCGTACTCAAAATTATGTAAGAGTAATAGCCCCTCATCGAACTTATCCTGAACATCGGAATCTAAAGTAAATCCACCACCTAGTTGCCCCAATACGGCATCCGCATTATCTGTATCTTGCTCATTTTCAACAGCACAAGAATACGTTAGCAAAAACAGGACTGATAGTGAGAAGTATAAATATGACTTCATTTTTAGAATATTTATGTTTCTTGAAGTTATTGAATCTTTTACTATTTCGATAAATATTACCATGATAAAAACCCAGCTATTTCACAATGATGAACGTGTTCTCAAATTCCTGTAGAACAAAAAATGACCTATCGATTTACTCAATAGATCATTCTTTAAATTAAAACTCGGCTAATATTTAGCTGTATGGTACCTTACTTCCTGTATTCGGGGTCGTGACTATCCACAATATCCTTTGCAACAGCATGCAGATCTGTATTATAGCCAGTATCATAATCATGTGTACTTAGATCAACACCATAAATACTACTCAACCATACTAAGCTCCCCGTTTCCCTAATTATTTGTCCTTGATGTCCTTTTTCATCGGTAAAAAGAGATGATTCTATAGGTCCAAAGAAACCAATGTCATCTAATAATAATCCGTCTATTTTCATTTTCCCCAGATTCTTACTGGACCATCCTGTTGGGACTGTAAATATATTTGTATTGGGAAATTCAACACGCAATTGATTAACCATAGAATCGTGCACGATGGTATTTACAGCATAATCATAGAATTCAAGAATTGAATTAAATCCATTAACCTGAGCTAAGGAGTCCCAATTTTCAGGATAATCAATCTGTGGAATAGCTATAAAAATTTCAACGTCAGGATTGCTTTGCAAAGCATAATCAATCCAGGCACGATGTCCCTCTATACGATCATCCGGATCATGACCAGCTGTCATTCCGAAGATATCTATATCACCCTGATCTAAGGCAGCCTTGATGTCTAAATGCTCCTGAGTTTGATTATCATTCCAAAAGTTGATTGGCCTACCATTCTCCCCACCTCTAAAAATCAGCTCACTAGTATGATCAACAAATCCTGCATCAATAGCTAGATCATCTAATTTTTCTGCATAAGGTCTGAAGAAACTGTTACCAATAAGTAGCATATTATTTCCCTGTGGATCATCCACTACCGGGTCATCAATTACCAGTTCATCATCTTGTGCACAGGAAGCAAATAACAACAAACAGCCTACAAAAACAAAAACAAAATTCTTCATCCTAATCGTTTTTATCTTAGTAGACTGCTTATAAAGTCACTAGGTTTAAATGACTTATCTATTTTTAAAATACTTTGTTGA
>OMKD01000279.1 GCA_900299495.1 Sphingobacteriales bacterium | reverse complement strand
TCCCTTAAAGCTGAATTAACACCTTGAGAGGTAAAGGTCAATAATGGATGTGCAGCATCACCAATCAATAGTACATTTTGACAATGAAAAGTAGGAAGTAAATCCATTCGGCTGGTCTTCCAATAAAAACAATCTTCAGCTTTTGAGCTGAACAATACATTTCTAAAAGAATCGGGTAAATAGGTACCTATTTCTGCAATAAACTGGGTCATTCCCCTATTGTTATCAAGTGGTGTACCGTGCTTAGTCTTATCAAATTGCAAATACCAAAGGACCTCATTACTCTTTAATCTGAATAGTCCCATATTTACACCTGCTTCACTATCTAGAAACTTCACCAAATCATTATTCAATGAAAGACGCTCATCTAAGTTCGGCAGTACGCAAACCAGCTCATGATCCTCCGTTTCTTCTAGTACTGCAGTTGGAAACAACTCCTTTCTAACTTTAGAATGGATCCCATCAGCAGCAATAAATAAATCCCCATAAACTACTGTACCGTCTTTCATAACGGCAGCTTCAGCAGATCCACTTTCATTGTATAAAAAATGATTAAAAGCCTTGCCATAATGTATATGATCCTGACAAACCTGTTGCTCCAAGAGGGCTAGTATATCATTGCGCTTAACAGCATATACACCTTCCAATGGAGTAGAAAGGCCTAGAGCCCCTGCTTTGCCGTAAGTTGTATAATTTTCTAATTGCTTCGAATGATCAGAAAACACATCTGACAATCCCATTTCCAGTAAAGTATCTACCCCATTTTGAAGAATCAAAAAGCCCATTCCAGACATTCTGTTTCTATTGGAACGTTCATAGACCTGAACATTAAGATGGAGCTTTCTTAGAGAAGCATAAACACTGAGACCTGCTATTCCTCCACCTAAAACAACTATTTTAGGTGACCTTTGAGTTGGAGTAGCCTGAGATAATGAACAATTCATACCTTAAACCTACTTTTTGAAATAAATAAGTAATTCTTGCAACAGGGTTATTGCAAGTGCATCAACTTGATGGCTGGGTGTATGGATAGAGTCTTCTGAAGGAATTGATCATTTAGGGTGAGATCCAAACCTACAGGAAAGTCAAATTACTACTATTCAGGTATTTAAACAAGCTAAAACCTAAATACTGTAGACTATATAGTGACAATTATAGCTAATTCTGAGTATTTAGTGTTGACAGAACCTTTGAAAAGCGATCCTCAATAGTACCCGATAATATATAATAGGATATACCTCTACCATCCAGATCCTCTAGAATCATTTGCTGAAATCGGCTTCGATATACTTCACCGGAGCGTTCCCAGGTATCTTCATATGGAATATCGATATCGCAAACAAAGAATAGATCATATCTGTTTTCGGCAAGCTTTGCCATATTGGATAAAGGAGTATCGACTTTCCCGTAGTAATCCAAAGCAAACATATAGGTAGTAATGGCGTTGGTATCTGTAAAGAGATATTTCTTTGCCATGGCAAGTTGAATATCTTCTTCTTTTAAATGGAGCTGAGCAATCTCCATCAGTTGTTCCTGACTTAACCTTCTGTCCACCTGATTATCTATCCAATATTGTTTACCAACCTCGTGCATCCAAGGCTCACAAAAGTGTTCTGCCAACATTTTACAGATAGTAGTCTTCCCAGAGGAGGGCGCCCCCATAAATACAATATTCAATGCTTTCATACTTGTACTTTATGAGCTTTATACGCTTTATTCCATTGGATCAAACCGATTATAGCCATAATAAAAAAGACGGCATAAAGACCGGAGGAGAACAGTAATCCTTTCACAGAATAGATAATAATAGCATATGCATTGACCACTAACCAAAAGATCCAAGACTCGATCTTTTTCTTGATCATCATAAACTGCGCAATAATAGAGGCTGTTGTTGTGAATGCGTCGGGAAATGCCATAGAAGCACTCGTGTAGGAGTCCATAAAATAACCCAAAACTCCACCGCCAATAACAGCAAGCATTATCCATACATAAAGCCAATTCCCAATACTAGTCGGCTTTAATTCAGTAGATGTGCCAGCACCTTTGTTCCAAGTATAATAACCATAGAACTGGATAAACATATAAAACACATGCAGCCCTAAATCGCTAAAAAGTGATGCCTGGTAAAACACAATAGTATATAGGGCAACCTGAATGAAACCAAACACCCAGGTTAGAATATTTTGCCGAATACTAAAATACACACATAGCAATCCGGCCAAAGTAGCCATTATTTCGATCCACTGCATGAAAGACTATTTAAGTGTATAAAGTTATTTTTTTTAGATTTTAATCCAAGAGCTTTTACCACCATATTTTAAACAACTTTTATAGCCTCCTGTTTAACGAATTTTACTTCTCTTGTTCAGATTTTGTGAAATCCAATTTATCATAGGGACCAAGTTTCAAAACCGGCAATCGACGCTTCTTATTGAACCTAAATAAGAAAGGACTGAGTTTTTGACCAGCATCTACAAAAAAACCACCAATGTATGCTTGCCCTTCTCTAAAATGAACGGTGTAGGGATAGTGAAAATCTTTAAATGCAAAGGTCGCGTGGTGACTGACTTCTAAATTGTTGGATATTTCCCAAAGTAATAAGG
>OMKD01000278.1 GCA_900299495.1 Sphingobacteriales bacterium | reverse complement strand
TATGCTTATCTGGTCCTGTCATTAAGTTTTGATTGGTTTATTGTAGTCTCAAATGCAACACCAGCATGCTATAAAGGATTTGAGCCAAATACGGCTTAGCGCTCTTTTGCAGCTTGATGGTGGTATTGTTTTAATTTTTCAATACTAAATTGTTTAGAAATTCTTCGAAGCGATTTTTCGTATCATCATCATTTTTTCCTACTCCCTGAAAAAAGAAAACAGATGTCTTACTAGAAAAAATTGCACCATAAAATAATCCTTTGTTACCATCTTCTTTAGTATCAAGGAGAATCCTATATGCATCAAAATTAGCTGTCTCTATATTGCCCTCTTCAATTATTTGTAGATTTGGGTGGTTCATTTTTATAGTTTCGACGAATTGGTCAGCTACCTCGTCTATAGTATTAGATATTAGTAATTCTGGTGGCCATTGGGAAATTGTTATACCATCATTAGTTTCATCATTTTGGAAAGCAAATGTACCTGAGTAGTAAGTTTTAAAAGTCCAACTATTTTGGTCATCGCTGAAAACAAAGTTTGCATGCTCTTCTAATGCTGACTTTTTAGTATCATGGAATTCAATTGAACTTAATACGTTGATAATTTCAGAATCGTCGAGTATAATTGATGAATCGACAGCGGTAACAGACACAAGAGCACAGAAAACACTATCTCCAAAAGTGATCACATTTACAGATGGAGTGACATTTAGATTCAAAAATGTAGCTTCGTATCTGCCAATTTTATCTTGATAACTTGCTTTTATACTTATACCTTTTTCAGCATATCTCGTTTCTAGCGAACCAAAATCCTCACTTAAAGTATAATAATTGATCATTGGTAATTCCGCAAATGATATTTCATAATACTTGTTATAAATTGTTGGATAATTTTCATCCATTAGAAAAGAATCTTCCAATTCAATTTTCAAATTTGTCCCTGGAATTATTGATTTCTCCTGAGCTTGTAAAAAACTAACAATCAAAAATTGAAAGATTAAGATTAAGGTTTGTTTTTTCATTTTTTTCTTCATTACTTACTTGAACAACTAACAATTCCATAGCGTATTCAACTATCAAGTAGCAATTCAGCCGTTCTTAAATCTAATAAAATCCACCTTAATCATATGATTATAGACAGTAAAATCCAACATTTTATTTTCTGGACACTTTTTTAAGAATATACTTCCCAACAAGAAGACCAATAACAAGTACAAATCCTGCTGGAATTGTTATTAAGGATAACCAAAAAAATGCCATAACTGCACTATTCCCTTCATGTACAGATGTTCCCATTAAATCCATTACAAATGAATATAAAAGAGGAATTATAATCGGGGAGAGCATCAATATGATAACTCCAATTATTAGCCGATTTATTACTTTGTCTCTGTTTATCATATTTTATGATTGTTAATGACACCGCCAAATTAGGTTTTAATCCAGTTTAGATCTGGTCGTACTTAGTTTCTTTATTTATCTTTTTTAATGTATTGAATCAGCTTTATTTTGGCGCAGATTTTATTCCTTTTCCGGTATAACTCCCATTGTTTGACTTCCATTAATTGTCACGTACTTCAATATTTGATAATACTCCTGCATTGATGTATTAAACTTAAAACGCAAAGTAAAACAGAAATTACAGGAACAGTGTCCGCTGTAGGAAGTATATACTAAATTCATTTACTCCAACTGTTTTTTTTACAAAAACAGTGTTCAAAGGAGTATGCTATCCATAAACTGCAGATAGCCCAAAAACACAGCATAATAATGTCAATACTTTAATTTCCCGTTTCATTTTTGATGGATTAAAAGAGTCCAGAGCCTAGTGTGTACTTCCACAGCTTTCACTAACAATCGGGTGAGCTAGGCCTATTAATACTTTATAAATTGTTGATAATCATTTGAGGTCATCACGGTAGATTGATAGGGAACAATGTCAGCATCATCAAACCCATTAGTTTCAAACATCGCGTCAATAGTCTCTGTATTAATTGAATTGGATTTCAAATGTGGATAATAATACAAATCACCATTGCGCTTTATAATCAAGTTACTTTTTAATTCTTCCGAAAAATAATTAATGTAGTCTTGTGATTCCTCTTTTAGAATGAATACACTATTTTTTGCTTCTTCTTTATCAATACAACCCTGTTCGATTAATTTGAAATCTACTTTATCAGGAAATTCAAGGGGTTCACTCAGGGCAATACTAAAGCTAATGTCAGTGGAATAGCAGTCTGGAGCTCCGCAGTCTAGACCATGAATATTAAACGGAAGATTGAAAAAAATCTTATCCTCTTTTTGATCGACAAGTGCTCTCAGATAGAACTCTTGAAGTAATCCAGCTTTTAGATTTTCATTTGACTTTGAATCTAAAAGCACTTGCCGCAGGGAGTCTTGAACTTCCTCAAACTGCTTTCCGGCATCGGTAGTCGTTTCTTTTGCATTAGAAAAAGTCTCGGTGAAGGACTCTTTATCCTGTACTGTGATATTCTCATTTTTCTGGTTGGAAGAACAAGAAATTACTAATAGACTAAAGAATCCTATTAAGGTTATTAACTGACTTATTTTAATTGTTTTCATATGCTACATTTCGGTTTGTGTAAAATACGTTTTATTGCATTTATCACAATCTTGTAGCCCATTTTTATTAAATCACCCCTTTTGATGGAATGATACAAAGTAGATTGATAATTATTGGTTGACCTGAGCCTCCCACACGATACGCTGTATCAGCCGGTCAAAATTACTTATCTCCCCACAACAATCATTCATTATAGACTCTAGACCGTCAGCATCAGGGAATTTACCCCGATCATAAACATCATCATGGAAAAACGAGTGTCCCATCTCATGAGCAAACACAGGAGTGAGCGTTTCACCCGTTGCATAATCTGTGATGCATCCGCCAATTTTTAAATATTGTCTTTGAGCAACAGCATCCCAGCCCGTCTTATGCCAAAATTTGGTGTAAAACATATCTACATTTTCCGGGTGTACATAAGCGTCCCAACTTTCGGGTGAATAGTTCACCGTAGATTCGACGTCTGATCGGTTACCTATAACCCTTAGAATATCATAATCCTGTAGACTGTACCAATTTTGATCAAAGATGCTATTATCATTTCTGAAAGCAATCTCCCAAGGTGATTCCTCATCGGTTCCCAGCCAATTTGTTACTATTGGATAATCCCCATAAGTACTCAGGAAACTATCATCCAATTGCACCCCTTCATTGAATACAAAACCAAATACTTTTATTTGAACGCTTGCAGGTGCATTTGGATCAAAATCAGTCAATCCCTCCAGCCACTGATTAGCAAGGAGTTCATACTCTGCGGTTAGATTGCTTATAGCTAGAGCAGTCACTGGTCCCTCCCAATTTTCAATATGATAATAAATGACCCATTCACCGGTTTGCTTAATGGTCCACAATGGATTTTTAAGATCGTAAATTTTATCGACTAACATCACCTTAAAACGTTCCGCATTGACCAGGTACTGGTCTAACAAATCATCGCCAACGTCTAATCCAGTTAGATAGGACTCATAACAAATAGTATCTATGAAATACTTTTCTGGGCATTCCCCAGAATCAATTACTTGGTCGCTTAAATCATCAGGATTACAGGAAATAAAAAACAGAACAAATAAACACCCTACGAAATTGATTATAACTTTCATGAATCACTGTTTTAGTTAGTATAATTTTTGATTTAGCACAAGTAAAAAACGCAGCCAACCAAAACATTATTACATTGATAATCAATAAATTACAAATAAAACATTGAGTAACATGGAGTGCAACAAGATAGGCTTTGAGTAATTACATGGTTTATTTTTATTCATTAAGTTCTTAAATAGAACAGCTTAGAATATGAATCATATCCCTTTAAAGTGCTGTGCACTATAAAATCTTGTTGCAATACGTTTTCTTATTCAATTAACTCCAAAATAGCCATCATAGATAATAAATTGAAGATTAAGTGAATGATAATTGTGGGTAGTAACCTTTTGCTGAGGATATAAATTAAACCAAATACAACTCCACCAGTAATTAGAAAAATGAATCTATTTGTGTATGCGTGAAATCCGTGTATTCCAATAAATATGAATGCTGCAATGAATATTGAAATCCATTTATTCATTCCTATTTTTTGTAAAACATTTAGAGCAAATCCTCTGTAAACTATCTCTTCACAAAAACCAGTTGAAAAAACCAGAAAAATAAAGAAAAATCTGTGCGTAGTTGTTGTAGGTATTAAACTAGGTAGTTTGGTTAAGTTAGATTTGTCAATACTACTTCCTTCTAGAACCGTTTCTGTTAGACCTAAAACCAATAAAGAGATCAGTAAGAAACACACAGTTAAAATAAAGGTGCCTTTTTTAGAAAGTTTATAGCCTATATCTCTAAAGGTTTTATTTTGCTTTTTTAATAATAGATATATACCTAAAATAGATAACCAGTGTAAAATAATTATTCCACTCCAAACGGGGATGTAATTGTTAACATCCTTATCACTAAAAACTGACATTGCAAATGGAGAAGCGATGTATAGCATATATACTAAAGGGAAACTTATTAGTATAATAAGTTCTTTCCTAGCAGAAAAAGTTGATTGTGTTTCCATATTCGTTCCTAAGATTTAGTGTCTTGTAAACAAAGATATGAATGATAAACCTTCTTAAATTTACCATATGGTAAGTCAAGCTATTTTTTTATAATTCGGCTCAAACTCTGCGGCGTAATACCTAAATAGGAAGCAATATATTTTTTGGGCGTTCTTTCTAAAAGGTTTGGAACCTGTGATTTTAATTCAACCAATCGCTCCAAAGCGGTTTTGGTTAATAGGTTAATTTGCTGCTCTTGTTTAGCAATAAATGCCTGATTGGAAACCATAATTGCGATAGATTTTCCATAAGGAGATTCTTCCAACATTTTTTTAAAGGCATCATATGATATAATGAAAAGCTCAGAATCTTCCATTAGTACCGTTTCAATTGGAGTAGGTCTCTGGGTCGTAAAAGAAAGGTAGTCAACGAGAAAATCATATTCATAGACCAAATCAATGCATTTGTAATTATTTTTATTCCAAAGATGAATACTAGCACTACCAGAAAGAATAAGACTTATCCTTTTCTCGGTTGCATTAGCCCGTTTAATTACTTCCCCCTTAGAATAAAATTTCACTTCTCCAATGGACGCAAATTTC
>OMKD01000277.1 GCA_900299495.1 Sphingobacteriales bacterium | reverse complement strand
TTTGCCGGTACTTCATTTCGTTTAGAAGGGGAGGAGTTGGTTGGTATTCAGTTAGATGTGCTTTATGAGCAAAAGGGTACCAATTATATTGATGAACAGTATCAAAGTACCTTCAAGCTACAGTACATCACCTTATGTCCACTAGCTAATTTTGATTTGACAGAATCCTTGTCTGTTTTAGTAGGACCCTATTTTTCCTATCGTTTTCGTGAATCCCATGAGATAGGCGGTATTCAAATGACCGGTGGTCGTTCTGATTATTTAAGCGCATCAGATGATGTGGGATTACGTTCAGGATTTCGTTTTAATTTTGATCAATTCTTTTTTCAGATGTCCTATTCATTTGGATTAACTGATATAAGAGGGACAAGTCAAGAGGTAAGTTATGAAGGTCCTCTTTTCCCAGAAGGATTATATAATAAAAGTTTTTCGGTGGGTTTAGGATTTACATTTCAGGACTAAGTGTGTAAGTTGGTTGCGTAGTAATAGGTTAGTTTTGTATGAAAATAACCCTATGAAACAGCAATTAATTATTTTGCAGGGTCTACCCGCTTCGGGGAAGACCACTTATGCTATGCAAATGCAGGAAAACAATCCTGACATCTATAAAGTCATAGCCCCTTCTGAATTAAATGGAATGTTTAATAATGGGAGGGATACTTTTTCCAATTTTAAACAGATTCGCTCTGTTCTTCCTCATTTGATTGGATGTTTTGCGGAGGAGGGCTTTAGCATTATTATTGACGATTATAATTTGCGGAAGTCTGATTATAGCTATTATTCCTCCATTAGTGAAGAAGTGTACAAGTCCAAAGGCGTTCAACTGGAACTCGTAACTAAATTTTTTGATGTTCCGATCAGAGAATGTGTTGAAAGAGATCATTTGCGAATCAATTCAAAAGGACTTCGAAAGATAAAATCACTGTATGATAAAAGTGATATTCCTCCATATTCAGAACCCTTAAAGTACGCTGATAGGGGAGACAATTTGCCAAAGGCGATAATTTGTGATTTAGATGGAACGCTTGCTTTAATTACAGATCGAGATCCTTATGATGCCGAATCCTGTATTAGTGATCAACTTAACGCTCCTGTGGCAGATTTAATCCGTATGGAAAAGTCGCTTGGTACATCTATCATACTACTTAGTGGTCGAAATGAAATGTCTAGAGCGCCTACGATGACATGGTTAAAGCAGCATGATATTAGCTTTGATACCCTCCTCATGCGAAAGGATAATGATTTTAGGAAAGACTCCTTGATCAAAAAAGAGATTTATGATGAATGTATTAGCCCAGCGTATTTTGTAAAGTATGTATTGGATGATAGAGATCAGGTGGTAAATATGTGGAGAAAAGAATTAAACCTTCCTTGCTTTCAGGTCAACTATGGACCTTTTTAGGCATTAAAAAGAGGGTTGATCAAACCCAAAATGACAACCCTCCTTCACCTATTGTAAATTTTATAAACCTATTATGTAGACAATATGCTCATTGTTTCAAAATGTGCTATCAATACAATGTATTTGTTACATATCTGTCATTACTAATCCCTTGTATTAGGACTTAATACAATTAAACCTTGCAGGAAAATCATTGTGAGCATCAATTAATAATGTATTGTTTTTATTTTTATATGTTACTTTGAGTCTGTTGTATTGATTTTCCATTTCCTCTGCATGTTTCCAACAGGTGCATGGTTCTGTAATTATATGTATAGTGTCATATTTTACCTGGGTCAAACTGTCTTGGCAGAATAGGAAAGAAGGATAAATACCTTGGAATAAGTTTTCAGGACTACAGATTTCTGGTTTTGAGCACGACATAATACAGCTCATTAGTATTAGTAAAAGGGTTGTTGTTCTCATAAGATCTTTTCCTTAAGGTCTTATGTTTGCCTCTCATTATTAGATAGTTATAAATTTTATTTTAAATATATTAAAAATATATCTTCGATTGATAGTAAGTTGAAAGACAATTAACTTATTCGAATTATTCTAATTTGTTGGTACCAAACGAATAACCAACATGAAAACTTCTATCACTAAGGTAGTGCTGTCCGCACTATTATGTCTATCTGTAGGCTATAATGCCTATTCGCAAGTCAATTCCAATGATATTAAGCCTGATACTAGTAAAATAGTCGTGGTCAATCTAAATGATGATTTCGAACTTTACGGTGTCGTTAAAGACCTTAAAGAAGGATTGGTGTATTTTGATTCTGAAAAATACGGCGAGATTCAGTTTGAGACTTCTGAGGTCAATTGGGTGGAAGAAGTAATCAAGAGTCAGCTTCAGTATAAGAAAAGATATAACAAGAATTCGGATCATTACTTTATGATTCCTTCTGCTTTTCAGTTAAGGAAAAAGGATGCCTATATCCGTTCCACTTATTTATTATATAATTCATTTAGCTACGGCATTTCAGATAATATTTCTATTTCTGCAGGTGCAGATTTCATTCATTTGATGAAAAGTGTTGCTGGGACTAATGAATTTGGAAATAATTATTATTTATCTGTAAAAGGTGGTCTACCGCTTTCTGATATCATTCGAATTGGCTTAGGTGCTTATAAAATGCGTTTCTACAAGTTTGATGCAACGATGCCACTTGCTTCCTTAACCCTAGGAAACCGAAATAATCATCTTACATTTTCTTATGGTCAGAATCTACAAGGATTACCAGGATCACAGAATATGTACATGGCTGGTGCGCAGAAACGCATAAATGACAAAATCTATTTGGTTGGTGAATATATTCAGTTTCCTACAATAATGGATGAAGGTGCGAATACGCAAGCTGTGTTTTCATATGGTATACGCTATAGTTCTGGACGAGTAGCTTTTGATTTAAGTATGTATAATAACAAGAGCATTAAGAACTATTTCCCATTTGGAGTTCCGTTATTCAGTTGTACTTTCCAATTATAAATAAATAAGGCTCGTTTGTTGCGAGCCCTACCTTGATGGTCCCCCTCCCCAGGACACCTTCACTACTAATAAAATGTGTTGTCATTCCGTATTGTTTGTATATTATTTTGTCTAATATGTTTAAAATACAATGAAAATGAATCTGGCAATAAGCTTGATATGTCTGCCAGATAACGATTTTTACAAATTGTATTTTTAAATATATGTCAAGTCTTTATTAAATTAGGACTAGAAACTACACATACACCAATAGCAACTGTTTATGTATCCTATAGCACTTTGGTCCTATGACCAGTTAGTCGGGAGGCTTGATAATCTTGTTAAACATGGTTTTTACAGAGAAGCCATACTTGCCTGCAATCAAACGATAATTCAATTATTTATTCGTTTAATACAAGTGAAAATTGCAAAATACTCTATGCTTCCTTCAAATGGAATTAGAGGAGGTCGATTGGTTAACATCATTTCTATGGAAGAGCGCGACCAGCTCCTGTCAGCCATCCAAAATCCGTCAGACATTAAAAAAACCTGGGACTCTTTTTCCCGCTATCTTGGATTATACAGTACCAATGACCTTTTTGATCAATGCTTCGAAAAAGGCTCTTGGAATTGCTATTCTACAAAACGAAAAATAACAACCAACTTTTCAATAGAACTCCCCTATGGTATCCATTATGCAGCTACTAAAATTCAGCTGAATGGTTATTTGCATGCCAGTGAACGTGACTTAAAAAGTCTTTCTGATTATGCACTTAAACTAACCAGACATTTGCTTCATCCCGAAAGTGGAGTGTTTAGTATGCTCAATTTAGATATCTCAGAAAAAATGCCGGCGCTTAAGCTAAGGCATTCAAATTTAGACGCCTATTTCCCTTGATTTTTAATTTAGCTAAATCTGAAAACAAAGCACATGCAAACAAAAGTTCTACTTGTAACAGGTCTGTTATTTCTACAATTAAATGTATTCGCACAAAAACAACTTCATCAGGAGTCAACCCATCATAAACTGATCGGTCGAGCTGATTTTTATGAGGTGGACAGTAAATATGAATTCGTTCATGATACTGTTTTCTATGTTAAGACAGGATTTTTGATGGATATTGATCCTGATCCCATAGAGCATGATGGCAATTATTATTACGTAGTTACCTATCCGGATTTTAAGAATGGAGAAGCCAACAGAACCCCTTACTTGAGAAAAGTAAAGGGAAGTCCCAAGGATCAGATTCATGCTCCACTAGGGAAGAAAAATGATAAATTATTGTTGATTTCAAAGGAGGATTATGAAGCTTTGAATTTCCAGCAAAGTCATGATTTGAATTTCTTGAAATCCAGTAATTATAAGCTTAGTTATGGTGCCTTGACATTACCTTTTAAGCTTCGACCAAAGAATAATATTTCTAATTTTTCTCTATCGACAGACTCTAGTATTGCTCCTTTTTTAGGCGTTCGTAAACGAATTTCTCATATGAAGGATATTTACTTGGTAGTACCTGTACATGCTGGTATATCCTTTATAAATTTTCAAACGGAGTCCGAGACTGATAATCAGCTTAGTGTGGAAACTATGCCCGGCTTTACATTTGGGTCAGGCGTATTTGTGCAGATCAATAGTTTTATGCTGGGATTATCAGTAGGTAAGGATTATGCGGGTTCACAATCTAAAACCTGGGAATATCAAGGCCAAACCTGGTTATCTCTAGGCTTGGGCTATAGTTTTTTGTCAAACAACTAAAATATATTAATATATTTTATATATTGTGAATGCTAAAGCAAACACTCAATGTGTTGTTTTCCGCACATTGAAAAGCAACTAGATCGAGGCTCTTTGTAGCCTCTTTTCTATAAAAAAAGGCCCTGTGAAAACAGGACCTTTTTTTATTATCTAAGAAGTGATACGGTGCCATTATACACCTTCCGTTTTCCATTTACGAATTCAACACTAGCTTTCCATGCATATGCACCCTGAGGCATTACTTTTCCTTTATAGATTCCATCCCAGGCAGCTGCAGGTTGTTCTCCATCCAGATCTGAAGATTGCCAAAGCTGTTGTCCCCAAGGAGCAAAAACTTCGATCACATAATCCTGAACACCAAGTCCAGCGGGTTTAAAGAATCGTACATCGCCCTCTCCAAATTCAGGAGAAAAGGCATTAGGTACATAAAAGCCATACAAAAGATCATATCCAATTGCATCAGAATAAACGTCCGTGCAATCATAACTATTCGTAACTGTTAGTGTGGTTTCCCAGTTGCCATTTCCAAAATAACTATGCTGAGGATTAACTTCAGTAGATGTAGACTGATCTCCAAAATCCCATAACAGCGATTCGTATCCTTCCGATAGGTTCGTAAAATCAATGAACCCATCTCCTAAATCAGTATATTCAAAAGATGCCGTCGGGCTTGGAAGTACATTGATGTAGTCTAAAATTTCCAAAGTATCCGAACAATCAGCAAAGGTATTGATTGCAATCATGCCTACTGAATAAACACCAGCTTCCTCAAAAGTGTAATAGTCATCGTTGTTCTGACCAAGAGCTTGTTCATCTATACTCCAGATGATATCTGTAGTATTGGAACTTAGATCCACCAGATCAACTTCGAAAGGAGCACAACCTTCAGTAAGGTCGAAATCAAATTCGGCAACAGGTCTTTGATAAACCTCAATGGTTCTCTCCATGATATCTACACAGTTATAGTTATTGGACACCTGAAGTGCAAGTGTTTGTGTACCTGATTCTTCAAAACTAAATACAGGATTAGTCAATTGAGAAATAAGTTCTCCGTTTAGCAACCATTGATTGGACGAGTAATCTTCTGAGAGATTTTCCACCTCCACAGGCGCAGATGTACAGAAATCCAATGCAGGAATCATGAAATCTGCTAATGGCTGAGGATTTACAAACAAATCAAATTCGAATGGCTCGGAGATACAACCATAAAGATCTTCAGCAATAAGACTTACCGTGTGCACACCTGGATCAGTGAAGGAATAATTTGGGTTGCTGTCCACAGATCCTGCTCCATCCCCAAAATCCCAAGTATAGTATATGTCGCTTGTTGAGTTATTCTCGAAATCAACAACTAAAGGTGAACAGGAAACGGTATCTGATGGCGTAAATTCAGCAACAGGAAGGGTTCTCACTTCTATCGGAAGTTCTAATGTTCCAGCACATCCTGTTTCGGAATCTTCTCCAAAAAGGCTGATTGTATAATTTCCACTACTTGAGTATGTATGACTTGGATTTACTAAAGTGGAAGTATTTGAATCGCCAAAATTCCATTCAAAGCCCTGAGCATTCAAACTCAGATTTTCAAAATCTACCGTTTGATTCAAACATATAGTCTCATCAACATTGAAATCTATTGTAGGTTGCGGTCTTACAGTAATTGTATTGGTAATAGAATCGAAATTACAATTGTTGTTTACCTTCAGTACAACGTCGTAGATTCCTTCTTCCATATAGGTATGCTCTGGATTTGCAGCAGTAGATGTATTTCCGTCGCCAAAGTCCCAGAAATAATCAACTCCAAACGTACTTACATTATTGAATTCTGGAGTAAATGGTGCGCATCCTATAAGTTCTGGGATGTTCATAAATGCATCCACATTAGGAGGATTCACTGTAATAACCTGCTCCATAGTGTCAGAACCACAAGCATTACTTGCAATAAGCGTAATGGTATAATCTGTAGGATCATCGCCAGCATAATACAGCTGATCTTCTGGTAAGCTATCTGTTGAAATATTACCATTCCCCAGATCCCAGACAAAATAGTCAGGTAGTCCTACTGTCGCGTTTGCAAAAGTAACTTCCATAGGAGAACAATCTATATTGGTGATTGGACCAAAATTGACCTGAGGGCTTGGATAGACCTGAATGGTATCCAAATATTCATCAGATCCACAAAGGTTAGATACCTCTAGTCGGACCGGATAGATCATGATGTCTGTTCCATTAGCATAGGTTATAGGATCTGGTGTTTCATTCGTACTGAACTCTGTATTTCCAAAATCCCACTGGAAGCTCATGTCGTATCCAAAGCTTACATTATCAAAGTTAACAGTCAGTGGCCCACAGCCATTATCCAGATCTGCTTCAAAGTCAGGAGTTGGAGTTTCAGTGATCAAGATCGTTTTCAAAATAGAATCCTGACAGGTATATGCATTCGTACTTAGTAATAGAACCTCATAAGTACCTGTTTCTCCGAAAACATAAGTAAGATCCGTTTCGGAGCCAGTTCCCTGATTGGTTATACTCCATGCTGAACTGAACATATCATCCGATGTATTGGTAAAGTTTACTTCAGTATTTACGCAGGAAACCTCGTCAGCAACAAAGTCACTACTTGGTACTGGTCTAACGGTAACGATTCGCTCCGTTATTACTTCACATTGTGAATAAGCATCCAGATAGATATATTCAAGCGTATGTGCCCCTACACCTGCAAGCACAGGATTGAATCTTCCCTCGTCATTGTTTGTAATTCCTTCACCATACCACTTTCCTCCAGATGGGGTGTATCCACTAAGTATGATGTCTTCATCGTAAGCACATACCTCAAAGTCTGGACCCGGATCAACTTGGCTGACCCAGTCAATAACTTCAATTTGAACCTGATCACTTAGTGCACAATTCAGATTTCCATAATCAAATTGGATGGTAAATATTCCTTCTCCACTTACAGAAGGATCGAAAATACCATTTACTGGATCAATGATTCCTGGTCCCGACCAAAATCCTCCAGTAGTAGGAGTGTAATCCTGCATTTGGTAGACCCCTTGATCTATACATAAAATAGTATCAGGACCTGCTTCTACAAGTTCAAGCTCTTGCACCTCCACTGCTATTTGAATACTGGAAACACAACTATTTGCATCCACATAAGAGTAATATAAAGCATATGTACCTGGAGTCGGTACAGACATTGGATCAAATGACCCTGCTGGATTTACTACTCCAGGTCCGGTCCATGTACCACCTGTAGGACTAGCATAAGGTAAACTAACTATTCCAGGGGACTGACAATAAGTAGTATCGTTACTAATCAAGAAGGGCAAATCATTTACTGTGAATAAATACTGCTCCTCTGAAACACAGTTGTTAGAGTTCGTAAAGGAATAGACTAAAGTGTACACTCCTGGTCCACTGGTAGCAGGTAAGAATATGTCTTCAAATAGTTGACCTCCATCTGGACTGGACCAATTTCCACCAACTGGACTGGCATTAAGATATACAGAGTCGATGGATACACAGGCATCTGCTTCATTATTGGAAATATCTATTGTTGGTAGTTCAAAGATTTCAATCCAAAGAGTATCCCAAACCTGGCAATTGTCTGATCCAATGGTGTAAATAATCTCATGTGATCCAACACCAGCATCTTGTGGTGAAAACATTGAACCTGTTACACCTGCTCCTGACCAGGTACCTCCGAAAGGAGAAGCGTCAAGCTCAAGATTGATATCAGGTTCACTTACACAGAATGACTTATCCGGACCTGCAATAATATTTACGGGTTCAATCAATGTAATATCTGCTGTCGATATATTCGAACATCCATTTCCATCCGTGTATTCATAAGTTACCGTATAGATTCCAGGACTCATTAATGGATTGAACAATCCAGTGGATGCATCCAGTATACCTGACCCAGCCCAAGTACCTCCAGCTGGACTTGCAGCTGGTAATAATACAGGAGCTCCCTGATTACAATAGGTCATATCCTGAATCTGTATATTTGGCAAATCGTAAATAGTCAAATCAAATTGATCTGAATTTTCACAGTTATTACCATCTGTATAGGTATATGTTAGAGTAAAAATTCCACTTCCACTCTGGTTTGGATAAAATGTATTTCCATTGATAATTCCTCCATTAGTAGAGGTCCAAATTCCACCAGAGGGTGTCGCTGTCAAGATCATTGAATCAAGTGCCACACAAGCCTCTGTATCATTTCCCACAGTACTTACTACCGGTAGATCATATACTTCCACTTCTATAGTATCCCAAACTTGGCAATTATTTGTACCTACCGTATAGATCAGTTCGAAAGTGCCCACTCCAGTTAACGAAGGATTAAAGACTGAACCTGTAATTCCAGTTCCGGTCCAAGTTCCTCCAGCAGGTACTGCCTGAGCCGAAAGATCATACCCGGGTGCTGAAACACAAATTCCAAGGTCTTGTCCAGCATCAATAGCCGGAGGTGCTACTATAGTAACCGTGAAATCACCACTGTTGGAACATCCAAAGTTATCCGCATAGGTATATGTAAGTGTGTAAGAACCAATACCACTAACCAAAGCCGGATCAAATAATCCTGCAGGATCAGTAACACCAGGCCCTGACCAGATTCCACCTATTGGGCTAGCAAAAGGAAGACTTACTTCACCTGGTAAATCACAAAAAGAGATGTCAGATGAAATAATTTCTGGTAAATCATATACCTCAATTTGCCAGTTAGCAGTATTCTCACAACCATTTGCATCTGTGTAGCTATAGGTTAAGTTGTAAATGCCTATTCCGCTTGCATTGGGATCAAATACATTACCAGTTAGGACAGCACCATTGTTTCCAGTCCAGTTTCCACCTGCAGGACTAGCTTCTAAAACCAGTGTTGATTCAGAAACACAAATACCATCGATATTTGCACTTAGATCAATAACAGGTAATGGATTTACTGTGATTTCTATAGTATCAGTCGAGAAACAAGATCCCTGACCATAGATGTATATGACTTCAAAATCACCAATACCAGTCTGCGATGGATCAAACACAGATCCTGTCATACCTGAACCAAAGAACATACCTCCTGCAGGAGATGCAACCAAAGCTAAATCAATTGGAGTTGCATCTAGACATAAGGCTTGATCAGCACCTAAATCAACAACCGGCACAGGTGTTACGGTGACCGTTATGTCTATATCATTGGAACAACCCAAAGCATCTGAATAGGCATAATTTAGGATGTAGGTTCCTGCACCTCCCGCTGTGACTGGATTGAAATTCCCATTTGGATCAGTAATACCAGGACCAGACCATATGCCGCCTGTGAAATTCGGTGTTGGCAAGCTATAATCTGCATTTACCTCACAGTAAAAAGTATCTGCTACCACTAATTGCGGAATGCTGTATACTTCTACATTCAAATCTGCAGTGTTGGAACATCCATTTCCATCGATATAATTATAGGTGAGGGTATAGTTCCCAATTCCCGAAGCGGATGGATCGAAACAATTTCCGAGAATTACGCCTCCATTGTTACTGGTCCAGAAACCTCCTGATGGGGAGGCACTCAATGGTAAACAACTTACTTGTTCGCATACCATTTCATCAGCATCAATGCTCAGACTCGGTAGTCCATTTACATTGATGGTTAAGTTTTCTTCTACATTACAGGATCCTATGCCATAGCTATAGGTAAATATATACGTACCAGGACCAGCTATCGAAGGGTTAAAAATTGTTCCAGCTAAACCTGGACCATTATATGACCATACACCTCCTGTTGGATTAACCATAGAGGATATGTCTATGGTTGGATTATCTTCACAGATAGTAATATCCGGAGCCATAGTTACAACTGGTAATGGTGTGACATCAACCGTAATATCAGTTGAATTTGTACAGGTATTACCATCCGTATAGGTATAAGTAATGCTATAAGACCCTACACCTCCGGCTACTATGGATGAGAATAATCCATTATTGGCATCTACAATACCAGGACCGGACCAAACCCCTCCAGCAGGAAATGCTGCTGGTAGCGTTTCTGTATTTGTACTAATACAAAATGAAGCATCAGAGGCAATTACATCCGGTAGGCCAAAGATCTCAATAGTTAAATCAGCACTATTGGAACATCCAAAATCATCTGTAAAGGTATAAGTCAGTGTATAATTCCCTTCTCCTGAAGATCCAGGAATAAACTGATTTCCTACAATAGTACCAGAACCCGTACTGGTCCATGTACCCCCTGCAGGATTTGCAATAAGATCGATAGCTGGGTCATTAATACATACTTCTACTTCAGAAGCTGAAATGTTGAGTGTTGGAAGTGGTAAAACTTCAATAGTTAGGCTATCAAAAACAGTACATAAACTAACCGTAGCTTCATAAATGATTTGGTGGGTCCCGCTGCCAGCAACTGAAGGATCAAATTCACCTGCTGAGTTTACTCCAGTACCGGACCAGATTCCGCCACTGATATTGTTTGTTAGTTGTGTTGGATTGTCTGTAAGACATAAGCTATCAGGTCCACTGATTGCTAATGCTGGAGGAGTTTCTATTGTGAAAGTTGTTGATTGCACATCTGTTCCACAATTGTTTTCTATTTCTAAGGTTACTGTATATGTTCCAGGTGTATCATAGACTACTTGTCCTGGTTCTGCAAGTGATGACGATGCTGGTGATCCTCCAGGGAAGGACCAGTTGAATCCTGTTACCGTATCGTAATTTTCTATGTAAGTGTATACATTGTTATCAAAGTTAATACTTGCACTTTCACAAAAGTCAGGTATGCTATTCAATGTCAGTTCAGGAGGCCCTGCCACCTCAACTGTTTGAGTAATATCGTAGGTTCCACAATCATTATTACCGTAGAGAGTAACCTCATAAACTCCAACAACGTCAAATTGAACATCGATATCATTAGAGTTCAGTGTGGTTCCATTAACTAAGGACCAGCCAGTAAGAGGAGAGATGCTCCAATTAAATACTGCGGACCCTCCACTTGAATTGTTGGTGAAGTTTGCCACAAAGGAAGCACAATTATCCGGTCCTGCTATATTTGTATCGAAGTCTACAATTGGTGCTTCAACAACAGTTATAGATTCCGAATCTGTAAATAAACCACAAGCCTGACTATTGATAAACATATCAATGGTGTAATTACCTGCGGTAAGAAATTGTACAGAGATGGAACCAGAACCTGATAGGTTTCCACTGGTTACTATCCAGTCTACAAATGGAGCACCGGGTGATATAGCCCAGGTTGCCAATAAATCTACACAAGATGAAGGATTACCACTGATTATCTCTGAGGCGTC
>OMKD01000276.1 GCA_900299495.1 Sphingobacteriales bacterium | reverse complement strand
GAATTCTGATGCCGCTGTATCAAAGTTTCCTATACTTGTAAAACACTCACAGTCTACAACTACTTCAATTTCCTGCACAGAACAGTTAAAGCCATCCATTAGGTAATAGGTGTAAGTAGTGCCTTGTTCTGAACAAGGGATAGGGTCTGCTGTAAACGAACTGATGTCTATACTACCAGTTGATGTAAGTGTACTTTGATCTAGCGTTACTAGATAAGTAGCTGCATCTCCACCATTGATAGTAAATGAAATATTAAAGGTTTCATCTTCATAATTCGTAACACCTTGTACATTACTGGCTGCTGGAGAATTTTGCACCTGAATCAAGGATGATCCAGATATATTCCCACTACACAATCCAATATTATCCGTAACACTTACCAGCGTAAAGTTTGCAGTAACTGCCGGAGTAACGCTAATAACATCTATAGCATTATTTAAAGTATGGCTTGTAATATCTCCCGATTGGTTATTCTGCAACTCCACAGTCCATGGACCTATTCCATTCGTAAATTCGATATTTAAATTTGCCGACTCTCCTTCACAAATAACTTCTCCACCAGAAAGTATTGCAGAAGGCTCTTCATAGAATACCACCTGAGCAACAGAGTTTGTATCCAGACAAGCCCCATTTGGATTTACTCCTCCATTTACACTTTCATCACCAGCAATAACGGATACAAAATACGTTTCTCCGTAATTCATTGAACCTCCAAACACAAAGTCTGGTGAGCTTGAATTAGGAACTAATGGCGTATATGAACCATCGTGGATAATAAAGGATATTGTATCATTACCATCCAGTACTTCCAATGCATTATCGTAGGTAAGAGAAACCGAATCATTACAAACCGCTAACGGACCTAAATCTAAAATCTCTCCAGCGTTTGTCAGACAAGGACAATCAGTGGATGCCGCATTTACAATAATCGGCCCACAAGCATTACCATCATCCACTTCAAAGTAATAACCATTTCCACACAGAATCTCTGATGAAGTAAATGAACCGTCATTTGAAACAACAGAATTTCCATCACCATCAATAATAGTGTATGGCGCATTGCCACCTGAAATTTCAAAAGTGACAGTTACATGCGTATTATTTGCGTTGATTGTTTCAGCTACCTGATCCACAATAGGAGCAACATTTACAATAACATCAAATGCACCACTCACATCACCTGGACAATTCTCATCAGATCCATTGGCTAGGCTGTATGATGTATTTACCGTTGGACTACCTGTATAGGTATAAGAATTGGAAACTACATCGGTAATACTAATTGTATTAATAACTCCTCCTGCATCCTCAATCAAATCAACAGCATAAGGTGCATCTCCGGTAAATTGTATGGTTACAGAACTTTCCTCTCCTATACAGATAGTATCTGACCCCACTATCGTAGCTGATGGAATTTCATAAAACTCTGCTGGGATACTCAATGAAACAGCTAAACAGGCATCATTTAATTCTACAGGCCCAGCAGTCGCATTACCAACAACAGCAACAACACCGTACACTTGCCCATAAGACATAGTACCACTATCGTAAGTAAATATCCCTGAAGTATTTTGATCTAAAACAGTTAAAGTGGCTAGATCATTTATATTTCCTGAATAAAGGATATAATTCAAGGCATCATTACCATCTAGGAACTCTCCAGTAGCATCATAATTAACTATTATAGAATCTCCTCCACAAATCTCGTAAGAAAGATCTGTTATAGACCCAACCATTGATAAACATTCACATTCAACCGGTACAGATGTCTCAACCAATATGGTATCACAAACATTTGCATCAATTACCTGGAAGCTATATGTACTATTTTCTGGTATGAAACCAGAAACGAATTGACCACCTGTCAATGTCCCACTACCTGCAGGTAAAACTTCATAACTAGAGGCATCTCCATTGGCAATATCAAAACTTACCTGGAAAGCATCTCCAGTATTATTACAGCTAGTAGCAACATTATCGACTGTGGGTGCATCATTAACGATAACATCAACGCAAGCATTTAATGGCACTTCACATGTTGCATTATATACTGACGTAAAGCAATAACTTGAGGTTACTCCTGGACTTACGTTATATACATAATTTGCTGATTGAATTCCGGATAGCGTATCAGCAGAAACTCCATCATTTACAACGATTGAATATGGTGCTGCACCCGCAGTGAAATCAATTGAGATTTCAAACTGCTCTCCAACACAAATCTCACCTCCGGCACCTATAGTGGCAGCTGGAAGTTCAAAAAATCTTACTGGAGTTCCCTGTGCTACAGCCAAACAAAGGTCATTTAAGTCTACGTTGCCCGTACCATCATCATCACCGGTGATTGCTGATATATAATAAGTCTGCCCCAAATTCATTCCTAATGCAGCATCAAAACAGAAATCTGCTGTGGTATTAAACGCAATAGGATTTTGAAGGGAAAGTCCCGAACCTTCATGTAAAACAAATTGAAGAATATCATTGGTGCTTAACACTTCCAGAGCATTATCATAACTCGCAGTAGCGCAATCTGGCAAACAGATTTTCAATATATTTTGATTCATAACACCAACATCGTTTCCACAGTTACATACAAAAATACCAGATACATTAACTGTGTCACATGCGTTAGCATCAAATACCTCAAAAGTATATGCTGTACCACTAGGGATGGCATTACTGTTGAATACATTCCCTGTAAGAGTACCTGATCCCGCCGGAAGGACTGTATAAGAAGTAGGGTCTCCAGCATTTATTTCGAAGGATACAAAATACTCTGTATCGTCATTTGGATCACATGAATTATCAATATTAGAAACTATTGGAATTGTATTCTCTTCAACTATTACAACACCACCTACTGTACCAGCACATCCATTCGCATCTGTTTGGGT
>OMKD01000275.1 GCA_900299495.1 Sphingobacteriales bacterium | reverse complement strand
AGAAGCGGATTGTGATGTAGCGGTAACGCTACCGACACCGGATGTAACAGACTGTTCAGATGATATTACAATAGAGACCAGTTCAGACTTGCCAGCCGGTGAGGCAGGACCAGGCACCTATACAGCGACTTATACAGTAAGCGATGGTTGTGGAAACTTCAGCTATGATGTGATTACGATCACGGTAGTGGATGCGAAGAAGCCTACACCATATGTTACAGATCATCTGGTAACAGAGATCATGCAGACCGGTATGACGCAGGTAATCAATGTAAACGATTATGATATCGGTTCATTTGATAACTGTTCAGATGTTGTATTGAGCTTCTCACCAGACGTAACAGATACAGAAGTACAATTCACTTGTGATGATGAAGGTGAGAACACGCTTGAGATCTGGGTAACGGATGAAGTGGGTAATCAAGACTTCGTAACAGTAACAATGGAAGTACAGGATAATATGAATGTATGTGGTCCTGGATCACTGACTGTAGCAGGTGCTTTACAAACATCAGATGAGCAAGGCATAGAAGATGCAACGGTAGACATCAATGGAGGCTTGTTTACGCAAGTAACAGACGAAACCGGAACATTTGGCTTTGATCTGGAAACAGGTGGCGATTACTCTGTGGTACCGAGTTTGGATTTGGATGCAAGTAATGGGGTGACAACTTACGATATCGTATTGATCACACAGCATATTTTGGGCATAAATCCATTCGATAGTCCTTATAAATTGATTGCAGCAGATGCGAACAAATCAAATTCAATAACAACATTGGATGTTGTAGCGATCAGAATGGTGATCCTACAGATTACAGATGCCTTCCCGAACAATACATCGTGGAGATTCGTAGATAAGCATCATTTATTCACAGATCCAACAAACCCATGGGACTTTCCTGAGGTGGTGAACATCAACAACCTGGATGAAGAGATGCTGGATGTAGACTTCACGGGTATTAAGATTGGTGATGTAAACGGATCGGCACAGGCGAACTTCATGAGTCCTGCAGAGAACAGAACTTCTGATGCTATTCAAATAGATGCAGAAGATAAACTGGTTCAGGCAGGACAAGAAGTAACCGTTAGCTTTACAACTGAAGCTGCCGTGTCTGGATACCAGTTTACGCTAAATCACAATAATTTGGAGCTTATTGCTGTACATAATGGATTGGCAACGGCAGAACATTTTGGTATACATAACGGAGCACTTACTGCGAGTTGGAATGATCTGGATATCCGAAACCTTAGGGGAGAGGAGTTATTCAGTGTGACTTTCAAAGCATTGGCTGACGTACAACTAAGTGAGGCTTTGACGATCAACTCCAGATATACTCAAGCAGAGGCCTATACGACTCAAGGTATAGAAGGTGTAGAATTGACCTTCTCTGGTCAGTCAAGTGCTAACTATGTATTGTATCAGAACGTACCAAATCCAGCAAAGGGACATACTGTGATTGGATTTGACTTGGCAAAAGCTGGTCAGGCAAGTCTTTCGATTATGACTTTAGATGGAAAGCTGGTGAAGTCAATCAGTGGAACTTTTGGGGCTGGTTATAACGAGTTTGTTATAAAGGACTTGAAAGCAGCTGGTGTACTTTACTATAGCTTAGAATCGGGTGACTTTACGGCCACAAAGAAAATGATCCTTATCGAATAGATTCGATACATTATTATAAAAGAAAAGGGCTATCCAATTTGGATGGCCCTTTTTTATTGTACAATCAAGAACTACATAGTATTTAATTTCTTAGACTCATATTGTTTTTTAATTAATAGGTAATGTCTCTTAGTAAACATATTTTATTTTAATTTATATAATTAGTTTGACTATCTGTTGTTATTTTAAAGCACTTAACAGACACCCATTCAATTAACACAAGAGTGCTATATCAACACAAATTAATCTTTTTTATCGCAAGGAAGTAAATAGTATAATAAGCTGTCATCAAACCATTGATCTTAAGAAAAATGAAGAAGCTTTAGTTTTTAAGGCACTCTTATTTCCACTTTTTGATGATTTCATTTAAGGGTGACTCTGTTCAATGTGTTCCTATATATATTCTTTGGAAGATTCAATATGCTATTGATATTAACCGATGAATCAAATTTCAAAAATCGGAGAAAGATTAAGGTTATTATGAGCATTTGATGTGGCTAGACAAATGAAAACTGTTTAAATAAACTTTATAAAACTTTAAAAATGAAACAAATTACCCCCTTTAATTGGCCTGTGAACCAATTCAGTTATTGCTTACCATGGAACGGTAATTTTAAATGTAAATCCTGGGCTTATTTAGTCATCTTACTTTCTTTTTTTACTGTAGACACATGGGGAAATGAGCATGATTATTTCTTCGATATTGCAATTGATGAATATTCAAATCCTATTGAAAACTTAAGCTGTAAAGACACTATTGTTGTCGTAATAACTGATGGGGACTGCTCGATGGTAGAAATAGATATGATACTAGAGAATAGCCCTATTGGTTCTAACGAAAACCTCATTTTTGATATAGAATTATATGGTGACCAAGTTTGTTGTGATGCTGTAGAACTGGTCCTCGATGTTATCGTAGAGGACACTATTACGGGAGATAATTGTATGGGGAAGGTTTACACAACTGATGCTGTGGCACCAGCTTGTGAATCCGTTGCTGATTATACTATACTCTGTGGTGAATCCCTTCCCTCAGTGGACGATAGTTCTCATATTGGATATCCTCAATTCAGTGATAACTGCGGCATAGATAATGTATTCTTAACGTCACAAATTAACTCGGGAGATATTTGTAATGATGGGCTTTCAATAATTAGGGTATGGGCTGCAACAGATAATCAGGGCAATCTATCTAGTAGTGATTGTGTTCAGGAAATATTAGTTGAAAGGGAAGAACCTGTCTTTCCTGAATCTTTAAATTTTTCTTGTTCTCAATATACAGCAGAAGATATGACACCTGATATAACAGGGTGGCCAACGGGCTTAGAAGATGGTTGTTTTTTTTGGGCACACTATTCAGACGTTATGTTTTTAGGTTGTGATGGGGCAGAAATAATACATAGAACATGGTCGATCTTGGATATGTGTACAAATTCAATTATTACGGATTCTCAACTAATTGACTTGTCAGATGAAGATGCCCCATCCATCGATACTGCCCCAATGACTCTAGCTACAGCTCCCGATCAGTGTTTCTTTACAGGCTTTATTGAGGCTCCTGAGGTATTTGATGAATGCTCCGGTTTAGAAAGTGTAGAGATGTATATTGTTGGAGTGACAGATTTGAGCTATGTGTATGATAATTCAGGTTTTATTATTGGAATTAATGTAGAAGGAGATGGTATGGAGGTAGGTACACATATCTTATCCATCACAGCAACAGATCAATGTGGGAATATGAGGATGAAAGAAGTAGAATTGACCGTAGAAGACAATATTGCTCCTACTATGGCTTGCGTAGAGAATATAAGTATAGTTCTAACTGAATTAAATGGATCTGTGCAATCTGTTATAAATATAGATGACATTGTCATTGAGGCTGTAGATTGTAGCACCGACCTTGTATTCAGTTTTTCAGAAGATATGACTGTGACTGAATTAGCCTTTACTTGTCAAGATTTAGGAGACCAGGGAATCGAGGCATGGGTTTCCGATGCGTCAGATCTAAGTGCAACATGCAACGTGACCTTAAGCGTAGAAGATCCTAATAATCTTTGTGATCTTACATCGGCTAAAGAGCTTGAGGTTTTTGCTAATAATACATTATACCAGAATGTTCCTAATCCAGTATCAGGAAGTACATCTATTGGTTTTGAATTATCCGAGGCGACTTCTGCTAAATTAAGTATTGTAGATATCAATGGTGTTTTGATCAAACAAATCTCTGGAGTATTTGATGAAGGGTATAATAGTTTGTTAATTGAAGATTTACATACGAAAGGATTACTGTTTTATACTTTAGAAACAAAGACCTTTACGGCCACTAAAAAAATGATTGTTGTCGAATAAAATTCGATATAAGATTTAAAATAAAGAAGAAGGGCTGCTCAATTTTGGGTGGCCCTTTTGTCTTTGTAGGTGTTGTTTGGCTAAACTATTAATTACGCTTGAGTACAGATATGTTGCCTTAATTATTTGTAATCCAATTAATAATGTTATATTTGAAAAGCTATTATTAATTATAATTTCATTAAAATGAATTGCAAACCAATTTTCCTCCTTTGGGTTTGCTTGATTTGTTTATTTACTGTAAAGGTAAATGCCCAATTAAGTAACCAATCTATCGAAGGGATTAGTTTGGATTATCTCCAATCGAACTTCGATCAATTTGGTTTAGAAAAATCGGATATTGAAAATATTCGAGTTCTAGACAATTATTTTGACGCCTATTCAAGTAAGCATCACGTTTATGTTCAACAAGAAATCAACAATATCAGTGTTGAAGAAGCGTATGGTGGTGTTCACTTAGACGAAAATGGTCAAGTCTACTTTTCAAATCTTAATTTTATTTCTGATTTAAGTTCAAAAATTAACGCACCAACTGATCTAATTGAATACTCTGAAATTTTTGATTTTCTAAACACTAGATATGGAATTAGTATGCCTTCAGAAGATCCTGTGGACGGAACAGGTAATCAAACAGGTAAATTAATTTTTAATACGGTACCCCAGACTTTGGAACCTATATCTTTTGAATTGGTTTATCAACCATTTGAAGGTCAGGTTAAGTTATCCTATAGTGTTGAGGTTTATCTAGCTGATGGTACAGCATACTATGATTTGATCTTAGATGCTGAAACATTAGAAGTATTAAAAGAGACTAATTTAGTAGTTTCTTGTAATCATGAACACGGAGAAGAACATAGTAAATCTTGTACAGCGCATCATGGTAAAAATAAAGGGTTCAATCCTTTCAGTAATATGCCTTTAAGTGTAGCTGCAAATGATTATAATGTATTTGCTATTCCAACGGAAAGCCCAATTCATGGTCCTCAGGTAATTGTGAATGCACCTTGGGATTTGACAGCTTCTCCATTTGGTTGGCATGATACCAACGGTGCTGCTGGCCCTGAATTCACTATTACACGAGGAAATAACGTTCATGCTTACCAAGATTCCAATAATAGTGGAAGTTCTGCAGGTGATGAACCTGATGGTGGCGCTAACCTGGATTTTAATTTTCCATATACCTATCCAGCTACTCCAACAGCAAACCAAGATGCAGCGGTAACAAATTTGTTTTATGCCAATAATGTTATCCACGATATTGCATATCTGTTTGGTTTTAGAGAGGTGAATGGTAATTTCCAGGTGAATAATTATGGAAATGGTGGTTTTGCTAATGACGATGTTAGAGCTGAAGCCATGGATGGCGGAGGTATCAATAACGCCAATATGTTTACGCCTGCAGATGGTTCACGTCCAAGAATGCAGATGTATCTGTGGAATACTGCAAGTCCATTTTTAGATGGAGATTTTGATAATGGAATTATTTTTCACGAATATGCTCATGGTATCTCAAATCGTCTTACTGGTGGACCTGCTACGGCAGGCTGTTTGTTTAATACGGAACAAATGGGTGAGGGATGGTCTGATTATTTTAGCCTAATTCTTACCATGGAAGCGGGTGATTTGGGACCAGATGGAAGAGGTATCGGTACATTTGCATTGAACCAACCAACCACAGGAGCTGGTATTCGTCCAGCAAGATATTCAACAGATCTTGGTGTAAATGCATACACTTATGGTGATATTGGCTCACTGTCTATTCCACATGGTGTAGGTTTTGTTTGGGCAACCATGCTATGGGAAATGACTTGGGGACTAATCGATGCACATGGATTTGATCCTGATCTTTATAACAACCCCAATTCAGGAAATGCAATAGCATTGAGCCTCGTAATGGAAGGCATGAAGCTTCAGCCATGTAGCCCTGGTTTTGTTGACGGTCGTGACGCAATTCTTGCTGCGGATCAGGCATTATATAATGGAGCTAACCAATGTATTATTTGGGAAGCATTTGCAAAAAGAGGATTAGGGGTGAATGCCAGTCAAGGAAGTTCCTCAAGTGTGAATGATGGGGTAGAAGACTTTACTCCAAACAATAATGCATGTTGTCCTGCTCCTCAGGCTAATTGTTTAGATGTAACTATATCACTTGGAGAAAACGGTGTTACGAATATTGATCCAGCAATTTTGCTTGATCCTACTGCGTCTAATTGTGGTACTCTCAATGTTGATGTATCTACTGTGGATTGTTCTAATATCGGTACACCTGTATTGGCTACTGTGACGACTTCTTTACCAGGTTTGCCAGATGCTACATGTATATCTAATATTACAGTAGTTGATGATCTTGACCCTGTAGTCAATTGTCAAGATATTACAGTAGATATAACGGCAGGACCTATTACTATAAATCCTTCGGATGTTTATGGATTTTCAGGGTATAGTGTTACAGGTGCAGGTGCCTTTGCTCCAATTGATATATCAGCATCTGCTACTAATGTTTCATTGTCAGATGATGCTGTTTCACCTTTGGTGAGTATAGGTTTTGATTTTAACTTTTATGGTACAGATTATTCTGAGCTTTATATTTCTTCAAATGGCTTTGTTACATTCTCCTCTCCACCAGCTTCTGGATGTTGTTCTGGACGGGCTATCCCAGTGAATGATGCTTATAATCATTTAATTGCATTTTCTTGGGAGGATCTTGACCCTGGTAATGGAGGTCAACCTGCAAAAAATGTAATTCGATATTCTACTATTGGAACTGCCCCTAACCGAATTTTTGTTCTGGAATTCTTTAATGTAGACCATTATCCATCGGGTAATGAATATACAGGCCAACTTCATTTAGTAGAATCAACTAATAATATTGAAGTTCATACAACTACTCAGCCTGATCCATTTGGTACTCATACAATGGGAATAGAAAATGCCTTTGGTACGGAGGGTGTTGTTTATCCTGGCAGGAATGCAACAACTTGGACGGCTACCAATGACTATGCTTTATTTAGTCCCCTTAGTGGTGGTCCAGTAGATAATTGTGGAATTGCATCAGAATCACTGGATATTTTTGAATTTGATTGTACTGATTTAGGTAACGTAGACGTAGTTCTAACCGCTACAGATGTAAACGGAAATACCGCATCTTGTACGGCTACTGTAGAGGTGGTTGGAACCGGTATTGGCCAAGTTGAAGCAATTTGTAGCGACGTGACGGTTTCCCTTGATGCTAATGGACTTGGATCCATCTCCACAGGAGATGTAGATAATGGTTCAACTGCAGATTGTGGAACACTTACGCTTTCTTTAGATAATGAAAACTTTGACTGTTCTAATTTAGGTACAAATCAAGTAACACTGACAGCTAGTTCTTCAACTGGGATTTCTGATGATTGTACAGCAACTGTAACAGTTGTTGATCAAATAAATCCGGTTGTTACCTGTACAGATCTATCTATAGAATTAGATGTAAATGGTACCGCAACTATTAATGAATCGGATATCATAGCCTCTTCTTCTGATAACTGTTCAGTAGTCAACTCTTCAATTGATGTTTCGACTTTTTATTGTTCTGATTTAGGTACACAATCTGTTGAAGCGACAGTTACAGATGCTTCGGGTAATTCATCAAGCTGTATATCTAATGTTACTGTAGAGGATAATTTGGCACCAGTATTAACTTGTCCAAATAACATAATCATTAATCTTGATCCAGGTTTATGTGGCCAAGTTGTTGATTACATCGTTGAGGCTACCGATAATTGTGGAAATCCATCACTTTCTATTGTTTCAGGTCCTGCATCAGGAACGTACCTGGATTACCATGATTCTTCCTGGACAGTAGATGCTGAAGCCAATGACGGAAATGGAAATACATCTTCTTGTTCATTTACTATCGAGATGTTCGCGTATGCAAACCCTACAGAAGTATTGACTTGTAATGATAATGTTCAGATTTCTATTGATCCTCAGGGATCAGGAATTCTTGGAGCAGATATTATGCTTGAAGGTGGCCCTTACGGTTGTTATGATGATTATATTGTAACGATTGATGGAGCTTCAAATGAGCTTAACTGTACTATGGTAGGCGAAGGTACAATCATGGT
>OMKD01000274.1 GCA_900299495.1 Sphingobacteriales bacterium | reverse complement strand
GTTCGAGAAGCAGCAAGAAGGTGTTTATGAAATTGACACCTTCGCCAAATGCACCTACACAGCAGGTTGTTCAAGCTATGGATTTAGGACGTAAGCACGATGTAGAATTAGTTTTAACACTTGGAAAGTGATATTTAAGCTATTTTAAGATATCATTTATACACTACTTTAATAGTTAAGCGTTTTTGCTTCAAAACCATATAGTATGAAATCAAGATCAGAAAATGATGAAAATAACAGAAGGAAAGGGATACTGGCTTCAGTACTTTTTCATGCTGTATTGGTCATTCTAATGATATTGCCTTTACTTACGTATCAGAATCCACCTCCAGGTCAGCAGGGCATTACCGTAAATCTTGGAGATGATTTTGGACAAGGCTTTGAAAATGTTGAGGTTAAAGAGCCGGAACCGGAACCAGAGCCGGAACCCGTTGAAGAGGTCGTGGAAGAAGTAGTAGAGGAGGTTGAGGAAGTCGTTGAAGAACCTGTAGTGGAGGAGGAGACTCCGAATACAGAAGTTGTAGAAACGGTGGATACTGAAGCTATTCGTTTAGCTGAAGAAAAGAAAGAAAAAGAACGCAAAGAAGCAGCAGCGAAGGCGCAACGTGAAAAGGAGAAACAAGAGCGAGAAGCGGCTGAAGCCAAAAAGCGCGCTGATGCGAAGAATAAATTTAAAGGTATAGGTTCTGGAAAAGGAAATACTGGAAAGACAGGAAACCAAGGTGATGATCTTGGTGATCCTAATTCTAACAACCTTGATGGAGCAGCTAAAGGTAATGGCCAAGTCGGTGGAGGTCTAGGTGACAGAGGAGTAGGTAGTAGGCCTGAGGTTGCTAATAACACATCTAAAGTGGGGGTAGTAGTTGTGAAACTATGTGTAGATGCCTCTGGTAAGGTTATTCCAAGTTCTGTAAAGTTTACCTCATCGGGTTCAACTACCCAGGACTCTAGTCTTAAATCAATAGCCATTGCGAATGCAAAGCGCTGGAAGTTCGCACCTTCAAGTAAAAATGAAGAATGCGGAACAATCAGTTATAAGTTCGAAAACTAGTATTAATATACATAAAATAAGCTAGCGTTGGATGATTCGATTCATTCAGCGCTTCTTTTTTGAGTAAAATAATACTAATTTTGACCACTAAAATTATTTATATGACAACCGATCAGTTTAAAGAACTGCAAACCCGTTTGGGCGTTATAAGGAGGTATCTTTGACATCGATGCCCGTTTAATTCAAATCGAAGAAAAAGAACAATTTACTCTGGATCCAAACTTTTGGAACAATCCGGAACAGGCCGAATCTATTCTAAAAACTATTAAGAGCCATAAGAATTGGGTGGAGTTGTATAATTCCATCGGTGATGTTGTGGACGATATCGAAGTACTTCAGGAATTTTTGAAGGAAGGTGAGGCTACGGAAGATGAGGTGGAGGCAAGGTATCAAGAGGCTATGGATATCATTGGCGAAGTAGAGTTCAAAGCGACGCTTGATAAAGAAGAGGATGAATTGGGTGCTTTCTTAGAAATCAACGCAGGTGCAGGCGGAACAGAGGCTTGTGATTGGGCCGACATGTTATACCGAATGTACCTAATGTGGGGAGAAAAGAAAGGATTTAAAGTTTCTGAAGTCAACCATCAACCTGGCGATGTTGCCGGAATAAAGAAGGTAGAGTTAGAGATCAATGGTGAATTTGCCTTTGGTTTACTGAAGGGAGAGAACGGTGTTCACCGTTTAGTACGTGTAAGTCCTTACAATGCTCAGGGTAAACGTATGACTTCTTTCGCATCTGTATTTGTTCATCCAAGAGTCGATGAGCGTATTGAGATCGATATCAATCCTGCAGATCTTAGCTGGGATACATTTCGTGCTAGTGGGGCAGGAGGTCAGCACGTAAACAAAACAGAATCAGCTGTGCGTGTAAGACACATTCCTTCTGGAGTTGTTGTAGAGTGTCAAGAAGAACGTTCTCAGCATAAAAACAGGGATAAAGCGATGAAGCAACTGAAAAGTAGGCTTTATCAATTAGAACTTGAAAAGCAAAGACTGGCAAAAGGAGAGGTGGAAGATTCAAAAATGAAGAATGAATGGGGATCACAGATTCGATCTTATGTGTTGGATGATCGAAGAGTAAAAGATCATAGAACAAACCATCAAACTTCTAGAACGGATGCTGTATTGAATGGAGAGATTGATGATTTTCTGAAAGCATATCTTTTGGAGACTAGTCAATCCAGGGTAAAAGACTAATCTTTAACGGATTCAAATACCCAATTTCTGTAAGATTCATTGGCCTGAACAGGCCAGTGAACAATGCAGGGAACCTCATAAGGATGTGTAAGTTCGATCTGCGATATGATTTCTTTCTTTAAGTGACTTGAAGTTTTAATTAAAGCTAGGACTTCATCTTCGTGTTGCACTTCACTTTTCCACCAATAAGCTGATTCAATATCAAGAATATTCGAGCAGGCAATAAGCTTGCTTGAAATTAATTCATCGCATATTTTTTTAGCGATATCCTTATTGGGAAAGGTAATATAAATAGCAAGTAACTCCCTTGTCATGATCAAAGTTGATTTTGAAAACAAATTAAGTAAAAAAGGTGAATTCTTCTGGCTTCTATTAGCTGTTATGGCTGTACTTGCGGGGAGAGCATACCAGCATGTCTTTTTCAGACCACCTTATACAGAAATATTCTGGGATGAAGGTTTGATGAAGCCTTTCATAGATCTTTTTGGTCTAAATTGGGATGTTTTCCTGAGCGGAGGATTCGTAACTGTCTTTCAATATGTAGTTGGCAGTATTCTAGTTGCTGGTCTGTTATTACTATTTTTTCCTAAACACCTGATTGCACGATTTAGGTTCTTATTATTGCTTTGCGGTATTATCCTAAGTTTTGTTGCTTTGTCTTTATTTAAGGGTAATTTCTATAGAGTAGGGCAGTTGTTCGAATATAGTGCTCAGGTAGGCTGCGTATTTTTACTTTATCATTGGCTTAGACCTTCAGAAGTAGTACATAAGCGTTTTGTCTGGTCAGTAAGGCTATTGACGGTGCTTACCTTTCTGTGCCATGGCCTTTATGCTTTAGGATATTATCCAGTGCCTTACACTTTTTCTATGATGGTATGGGAGACATTCCCATTTTTGTCTGAATCAGCAACTAAGCAATTTTTATTCTTTTTTGGCTTGATGGATGTCATTGCTATTGTATTGATCTTATTGCCAAGGTGGAGTAAATTATATAAAGCAGCCCTTTGGTATTGTATACTTTGGGGCACTATTACTGCTTTTGCAAGGGTAGTAGGGACGTATTATTCAGGGATGCCATTACAATCTCTTCATGAAAATCTTTATGAAGTCATCTATCGTTTACCACATGCAATACTTCCATTATATCTTTTGTTGTACAGTGTGGAAAAAGAAAAGGCGTCCTGATGGACGCCTTTTCTTTTATATAGCAAGGATTTGTGACATTTCAATAAGTTCCTTATTGATTTCATTTTGTCCTTGAATGGCTTCTTGTATTGGTGTAAATGATACTAGACCATTTGTCAGTCCGACCATTACATTATGGTTTCCTTCTAGCAGTGCCATTACTGCGGAGTGTCCAAGTCTTGAAGACAACACACGATCTGATGAACTTGGAGATCCTCCACGCTGCAAGTGTCCAAGTGTTGTTACTTTTGCCTCATATAGGTTACCCAGTTCTTCTTCAACTTTCTTCGCAATATTATGCGCATTTCCATTTTCATTTCCTTCAGCAACAATAACTAGGCTAAATTGCTTTTTACGGATATGACTTTGACGAAGTTGATTGATTAGGGCATCTACGGAGGTATTAATCTCTGGGATCAATACGGATCCGGCCCCACTACCAATAGCGGTATAAAGTGCTATATAACCAGAATGTCTCCCCATTACTTCAATGAAGAAAAGTCTGTTATGAGATGCTGCTGTATCTCGAATTTTATCGACTGCTTCCATTGCAGTATTTACGGCAGTATCAAATCCAATAGAAAAATCAGTCCCTGCAAGATCATTATCAATAGTACCAGGAAGACCTACAAAAGGAATTCCATATTCCTCTGTAAATACTTGTGCACCAGTTAAGGTACCATTACCACCGATAGCAACACAGGCATCGATATCGAATGCTTTTAAATTGTCATATGCTTTCTTTCGACCTTCTTTTGTCATGAAGTCCATCGAACGCGCTGTTTTCAATATTGTTCCACCTCTGTGAATAATATTACCTACGTCTCTTTTCTCCAGTCGTTTTAAATCACCTTCTACCATTCCCTGGTAACCTCTGTAGATTCCGTAAACGTGTAGATCATGGTGTGATGCTGTACGCACTACAGCTCTGATGGCAGCATTCATACCAGGTGCGTCACCTCCTGAGGTGAAAACAGCAATTCTTTTAATGGGTTCTGTCATGTTGATATTCATTATTCATGTGATATTGAGTCAGTGCATCAATAGGCTTAGCAATGATTTTTCCAAGCAATAGCCCATTGGATTGAAGAACTTGCTTGAGTTCTGTCTTCCAATGTGTTGCGATGGACCCAACAAAATGAACTGGATTATTTGGCGAGAAACTATATTTCTTAATTTGATTTTCAACAAATGCTTCAAAGGCTGTTTGAACAAGATTCTGTATGAATTCCGCTTCTTTGTTCTCATAAGCAAATCTTGCAAACGAGGCCAGGTAGGCGTTTGGTTTTTGCTTTTGGTAAACCTTGTCCAAAACCTCCAATCGTCCGCCAGGAATCCATTTTGAGAAAGATATTTCTAACTCCTTTGGCATTTTACCATAAAAATAACTTTTTACAAGTTCTTTTCCAATAGTTGCGCCCGAACCTTCATCACCTAATATAAATCCTAAGGAGGGGACGTTTTGAACAATCCTACTTCCATCATAGAGACAAGAGTTTGATCCTGTTCCTAATATTCCTACAACTCCAGGTTCATTACCACAACAAGCTATTGCTGCTCCAAGGAGGTCTCCGGATACCTTTATAAAGGCGTTTGGCAGCACATCCATTAGTAAGTCCGCGATATATTCTTGTTGTACTATGTCACTGCAGCCCGAGCCATAAAAATAGACCTCCTTTAATCCACTGATTAAAGGATGATTTTTTACAAGTTGATTCAGTGTGCCCTTAATTTCTTCTTTAGACTGTACAAAAGGCTGTATTCCTCCACTGCTTATAGAAGCTACTATATTGGAATTTTGAACGATTTTCCAATCTGCTTTTGTCCCACCACTATCAATGATTGCCTTCATTAATGGCTTAATTTCATTTTAGAAATCCACGTCATCTGTTCGCATTTCTGATCTTCCTCGACCCCCTCGACTATTTCTTTTTTCTTGTTGTAAGGAATATCTAAACCCTGCTATTAATAAGCGACTTTGACGCTTCCAAGTTCCACTTAATTCAAATACATCTGTCTGCGAGGAGTAATAAGACCATTCTCTGGTGTCGAAAATGTCAGATAATCGAAGGGAAATGACCCCTTTGTCCTTTAATATTTTCTTTTGAATGGAGAGATCAAAAGAATAAATAGCTTCTGTCGTCCCCTGCACTCTTACCATAGGCGTTCTGTAGAAACCTGAAAATTGAACACCGTAGCCTTTTTTGAAATCCATCATGGACATGATTCGTCCAGATCCCATATAGCCGGTGTTGGCTAGGGTTGCATCTACATTAGAACCATCCAACTTGGAATAATAGACAGAGTAATTCGTATTTATATTCCACCATTTTGCAGGTCGAAAACTCACAATAAGTTCAAGCCCTGAATTTTGTCCAGAGGAAAGGTTGGTAAAGGTGGATACCCTTACGGAATCATTCTGTATTTCCGTGATACGTTGAATGATCTGATTAGTTTCTTTATGAAACACAGAAGCTGCAACCGTTCCTTTTTTCCCCGATACCTGATAACTTAATTCATAAGAATTTATAGTCTCAGGAAGTAGATAAGGATTTCCTCTTCTGATATTACTTGGATCCGAAAAGTCTGTAAATGGATTGAGTGTTGTGGTCTGTGGTCTGTTGATTCTTCTGCTGTAGGTTATTTGTATGGATTGTGCTTCACTTAAGTTGTAAGACAAAGCCGCAGATGGAAAGAGCATATGGTATTCATTTGCAGTATCCTCATTGGTGTCTACTAAAACTGCTAGCGTATAAGTGTATTCATAACGAAGACCTCCCTGAAGGGATAGTTTGTTGATTTTTTGATTCCATATTCCATATGCAGCTCCAATTCTCTCTTTATAAATGAAATAATTGCTTAATAAACTGTTTTCAGATTCATTTCCAGTAGCAAAATCTACATTGTTTAGGGTATAATCGTTTCCAAATACCCTTTGATTTAACTTAAGTCCTGTCTCTAGTTTATTGGATTCTGAAACTGGATGCACATAATCTAATTGGAATACAGCAGTTTCACTGTTTCGAACAGTTCCACTGGATTGTAATAACCTATACCAATAAGAATCATCGTCATAAAAGAAGGAATCTGAGATTACACTTTTATC
>OMKD01000273.1 GCA_900299495.1 Sphingobacteriales bacterium | reverse complement strand
GGTAGAGTTACAGCAGCATCACAATCAGCTTCTGTAATTTCAACCGTGAAGTCTTCTACGTCGAAGATAGGAGCTTCATTATCAGTTACTTTAATCACTTGAGTAGCAGTTACTGCTGGCTCATCTGGGTAAGTACACCAGTTGATAGCAGACCACTCTCGTACGATCTTATAACATGCATCAGGAACTACATCATATTGAGTATCTGTGTGAGATATAGCGATCATTTCACACTCATCACCTGAAACAGTTGGCTCACCAAAATCTGGCAATTCACCATCAACACAAGTTGCGTCAAGATCACCAGGGAATGAAATAGACCAATCAGAAACATGGTAGATACCAATTGTTTGAGATCCAGAAACAGGACCATTACCTGAAGGATCATTCACTGTCCAAGAACGAGTGATTGAACCAACACCACACTGATCTACACCATAAGTATAAGAATAATCAAGGATAGCCTCACAGTTATCACCATATGTTGCAGTACCAAACAAATCATCAAGGATAGCACCGTTACCGTTATCTAGCTCAGCAGCTACATCAGTATAGTACTCATCACAAGAAATTTCTAGGTTAGCAGGTACAGCTAGGTAAGGAGCTAATTTATCCTCAACTAGAACATCTACCATACAAGTGTTAGTATTACCATTACAATCATGTACTCGTAAAATAACCTGAGTAGTAGCATCAATATCATCACAATCGAAAGTAACAGCACCAGCAAATGCAGCATCATCCATTCTTCTAACATCGAAACCATCTAAACAACAGTTATCGTGAGATCCATCATCAAATGTCTCAGCGAAAACAGTAGCAGTACCGTCAGATCCAAGAGCTACCTGAGTAATTTCATCACAAACTGGAGTAGGTGTTACATCGTCAGAAACAGTTAGAGTATAAGTAGCCTCAGAGTAATTACCACATTCATCTGTAGCAGTAACTAATAGTTCATGAGAACCTAAACCTAAACCTGGAGCAGGAATATAACCACCAGTAATATTACCACTACCATCATAAGTATAATCTAGCTCACTGAATCCTACAGCAAACATAGCCGCAGAAGCTACACCTGAACAATCATCAGAAATACCTGGAAGAGATATCCAGCTTAATGATGCACAAGAAGACGACGAAGTAGAAAGATCAAGATCAGATCCATCGATAGAAGGACCAGTAGAATCAGTAATCTTAAGAATTTGAACATTATCCTCACCGTTAGATGTAGATGTTACTAGCTGACCAGTACACCAATCAAGAACAGTCCAAGTACGGATGATCTTTTCAAGACCTCCACAAGATGGAAGTATTTGATCGCTGTATGAGAAGTTGTACATACAAGCATCAGAAGTAACAGCTGCAGGATAACCAGTTAGATCTGGAGTAAGGTCACCAACAGAGTAGCTACCACAGTCATACTCAGAATCTCCACCGAATTGAACTTCTGCACGTGCAATAAAGATTTCAGATTTACATAACTCAGTTGACTGATTACCAGAACCATCTGTAGCTACATATTCTCTTACAAGAAGCATGTAGTCATCACAAATGTTATCATCAACCATAGTTTCAGAAGCAAGAGCAACATTATCTACAGAACAGTTATCATTAAATGAAGGAGCTGTTGAAGTAGCTGAAGGAATATCTTCTGTACAATCAACAGTAAATTCTTCAAATCCTGCACATTCAGGAGCAACAGCATCATGTAAAGACATAGAACCAGAACAAGAGTTGCCAGAACTAGTTTCTGTAACTTCATAATCCAGTGTCTCGCCTAAATAAGCAGCAGCATCTATAACAAGCTCATTGAGCCCAGATGCAACTAGGTTAAGACCATCATAGATATCTATCTGATAGTCTAGATCCGTATCGATAGCTTCAAGGAAGTCATCGGCATTCAAGTCTGCATCACAAGAGAAGTCAGCCTCGGGATCGATTGACACTGAAATGTTGTCGTTACATGCTAATGTCTGAGCGTTGGAGTGTCCAAAGGTCAAGATCATCAAAGAAACGAAAACGAATAGTGTCTTGGAAAGAGTAAAACACAGTTTTCTCATAAGATTTGATAATTTGTTGTAAAGAAATAGTTTAAACTAATTTCATGGTGATTAATTAACATAGAATCCCCTAACGAAGACTCTTTACAAATGTACTATCTAATTCTCTGCCACCAAATACCTATAATTGGTTATAAAGCACTTAAAACCAACAAAAAATGGACAAACTAAATCAATATAGTTTGTCCATTTTATACTTATCAAATCCATTCATTTAGTTTCTTAAATAATCGCTATCTTCTAAACTTGTATTATCGTTTATTGTCAGCGCATAATTAAAGCCAGGATGTATTGCGTATGACCCAATGTCTCCTGCTTTGTTGATTGCTAGAAAACCCACCTGTATATCTTTGGTGTTTTCATTCTTTTGAATCCTCAACACAGCCTCTTTACAAGCATCTTCAGGACTATAACCATGGCGCATCAATTCTACTATAATTGCAGCTCCAGCAACTTTGATAACAGATTCACCGAGACCTGTAGCCACAGCACCTCCAACTTCATTATCAATAAACAATCCAGCACCTATGATTGGGGAATCACCAATTCTTCCTCTCATTTTAAATGCTAATCCCGATGTTGTACAACTACCAAAGATATCTCCGTTATCATCCATGCCCAACATACCAATTGTATCGTGGTTCTCAACATTGATGATTGGTTTATATCTTGATTCTTTTTTCCACTCTTTATATGCTTGCTTGGAATTTTTGGTATTCAAATTTCTTTTTTTGAATCCTTTGGAAATTGCAAAGTCGAAGGCCCCATCAGCAGCCAAAAGAACATGAGGAGTATCCTCCATAACTTTTCTAGCAACTGAAATAGGATGCTCAATATTTTCTAACATACACACCGCTCCACAATTACCATCTGAAGACATGATACATGCATCGAGAGCAACATTACCTTTATTATCAGGCATTCCACCTATACCCACAGAACCGTTATCTGGATCAGACTCCACTACCATTACGCCCTTTTCAACTGCATCCAAACCGCTGCCTCCCTTCTTAAGGACCTCAAGTGCAACTTGGTTTGCCTCTATACCATGATTCCAAGTACTTATGAAAATTGGCCCAGCTCCCTTCCTTGCTCGAAATTTAGGTTTAGTTTTATCCGCATTTCGACCAAGTACCATACCGAGTGCAGCAATACCAAAATTTAAAATGAAACTTCTTCTATTGTTCCTCATAGTAACGAATTTAAATTTCCTGAGCCAATCGAACACCCTGATCTATTGCACGTTTAGCATCAAGCTCACTTGCCTGAAATGCCCCACCAATAACATGGACATCATGATTTCCTCCCAAAGAATCATAAAGATCTCTGTTAGAAATCTGCCCAGCACAAATCACAATGTTATCAACGTCAAGAACTACAGATTTTTCTTTTATTTTTATATGCAAACCCTGGTCATCAATTTTTTCGTATTGAATCCCTTGCATCATTTTCACCTTATTCTTCTTTAATTTGCTTCTATGAATCCAGCCTGTGCTTTTACCTAGTCTAGCACCTACTTTTTCACTCTTCCTTTGTAATAGATATATTTCACGAAGCGGTTTAACCTCCGCAGCTACGGCCAATCCTCCTTTTTCTTCAAATTGCATATCCACTCCCCAAAAATCCATAAAATGCTCTATGGTCTCAGGATTTGGCTCTTCTCTTTTTTCATGTAATAAAAACTCTGATACATCAAATCCAATACCGCCCGCACCTATGATCGCTACTTTGTCACCTACCTCTACTCTTCCTTCCAATACATCTATGTAACTAATTACTTTTGCATGATCTATTCCCGGAATACCTGGAGTTCTAGGTCGAATTCCCGTAGCAACTACTATTGAATCAAATCCCCCTTCTTCCAAAACCTTAGAATCAGCTCTTTGATTTAAGCGGAGCTCAACATTATTTATTTCTAGCTTTTTTGCAAAATATCGCAAGGTCTCATAAAATTCCTCCTTACCCGGGATTCGCTTGGCTAGGTTAAACTGCCCTCCTATATTTGAAGAGGCTTCGAATAACACAACTTTATGTCCTCTTTCTGCTGCAGCTGCAGAAAAAGCTAAGCCAGCGGGTCCTGCACCAACAACAGCAATCTTTTTCTCGGATTTAACAGGCTCCAATGATATCTCTGTCTCATGGCATGCCATTGGATTAACCAAACAAGAGGCAATTTTCTTAGAAAATACATGATCCAAACAGGCCTGATTGCAACCAATACAGGTATTGATCTCATCTGATCTTCCAGCCTTGGCTTTGTTTACAAATTCAGGATCAGCAAGGAATGGTCTTGCCATCGAAATCATATCAGCAGAGCCATCCTTAAGGATCTGCTCAGCCATCTCTGGAGTATTGATTCTGTTTGTTGTAATCAATGGGATATTCACTTCACCCATCATTTTTTTCGTCACCCATGCAAATCCTCCTCTTGGAACACTAGTCGCAATCGTAGGTACTCTTGCCTCATGCCATCCAATGCCCGTATTGATTATTGTAGCACCTGCAGCCTCTATCATTTTTGCAAGTCGAACAATTTCATCCCAGGAAGATCCTCCTTCGACTAAATCCAACATTGAAAGTCTAAAAATGATGATAAAATCATCACCTACCTCCTCTCTAATTGATTTGATAATTTCAATGGGAAGGCGTGCTCTTTTTTCAAAGGAACCACCCCATTCATCTGTCCGTTTATTGGTTCTTTCCACCAAGAACTGATTGATAAGGTACCCTTCCGACCCCATGATTTCAACACCATCATATCCAGCTAGCTTCGCCAACTTGGATGACTTACGAAAATCATTTATTGTTCTTCTAATCCCACTGTTACTTAGTGCAAAAGGTTTGAAAGGATTAATAGGAGCCTTTATTTTACTTGGGGCGACAGAAAAAGGATGATAGGCATAACGTCCAGCATGAAGAATCTGCATACAGATCTTAGTGTCATATTTATGAACTGCTTCAGTAATTATTTGGTGCTTATGGGCTTCCCGTTTCGTTGTCATTTTTGCAGAAAAGGGTGTCAACCATCCTCTTCGATTAGGAGATATACCACCTGTGACTATCATACCAACACCTCCTTTTGCCCTTGCTTCAAAATAAGCGGCAAGTCTGGAGAGATCAGGTTTATCCTCTTCTAAGCCCGTATGCATGGATCCCATGAGTATCCTGTTGGATAATTTTGTAAATCCAAGATCTAATGGTTCAAAAATGTGAGGGTATTTTTTCATTTATCTTAATCCTTACCTTTACAAAAAATATTATTTCAACTAATGAGTTAATAGCTTAAATATCTGCAATTATCCTAACCCAAGTTCTGAATTTACAAATTGTAAACGTTTATTAATTTTTTAATTCAATTATTTAACGAAACGGATTTCTGATTCGTTTTCTCAATTATGAAATATTGCTTTCTCATATTAATGACTTTTTTATCATTGACTGGGCTTAATGCCCAATCACCTGAAAGTAATATTCGTAAGTTTGAAATTAAAGTAAGTGAAGAATGGCAAACACTTGACTCCTGTGTAATATATCCCGCTTCCGTGCAAGTAACAGACAATCAAGGTGATTCACTGATTCAAAATAAGGACTTTGTAGTTGATTCCAATAAAATTTTGATTATTAATCCGTCAATTAGAAAAAATAGTTCTTTAACATTAACATGTCGATGTCTACAACAACTAGAATTAAATAATCAAGCCAGTTTATTTCCTGAAAGAAATTTATCAGATTCCTACAGATTGGTATATGAAATTGAAAAAAATCCAAAAGACATTCAACTACTGAATAATGGAAGAGGTCTAAAAAGTAGTGGGGTGTTTAGCAGAAGTATTGGAGTGGGCAACAACCAAAATTTGGTATTAAATTCCACATTTAATCTTCAGTTAAATGGAGATATTGGAGATAATATTCAAATAAGAGCAGCAATTTCAGATGCGAATATTCCAATTCAACCAGAAGGAAACACCCAACAGCTCAATGAATTCGACAGAGTATTTATTGAACTAAAAAAGAATAACACAAAACTACTTCTGGGAGATTATCAACAAGGAAATCGAGACAGTTACTTTTTAAAGTATTTTAAAAAATTACAAGGGGTTCAATTTACACAGGACACTCTAGATCTTGGGAAAGGGCAATTTACGCTTCAAAGTTCTTTTGCCATCACAAAAGGAAAGTTTGCTCGTAATGCATTTACAGGAGAGGAAGGGAATCAGGGGCCATACAAACTAAGAGGTGCTGAAGGTGAAACATTCATCATAGTATTGGCAAATACAGAAAAGGTATACGTAGACGGGAAATTACTTACCCGTGGATTCGACAATGATTATATCATAGATTATAATGCTGGAACCATTACTTTTACGGTGAGACAACCGATGAGCACCGAGCGCAGAATTGTTATTGAGTTCGAATATAATGATCAGTCTTACCTAAGATCGTTATACACCGTAAACTCCACATATAAAAGGAAGCATTTAAGTCTCTATTCAAATGTTTATGCCGAACAGGATGGTAAATCAAGAATTGGAGAAGGACCTTTGAATCAAGAACAACAATTGATCCTCGCAAATGCAGGAGACAATCCATTCGCGGCAGGAATTCCTGCAATAGACACCGCATCCAATTCTTCTAATCCAATTAACTACATATTCAGAGACACCCTAATTAATGGAAATAATATTCAATTTTTAGAATATGCACCCACCCGGAACGAGGAGCTTACACATTATAACGCTTTCTTCTCAAACCTTGGTTTAGGAAATGGAAATTACATACAAGTTGATCTCGATGCTAATGGTATAGTTTTCCAATTTGTAGGCCCTGATGATAATGGCAACTTACAAGGTACACACGAGCCGATTCGGCTCTTACCACTTCCTCAATCTAAAAAATTACTCAATCTTGGATTAGAGCAAAGGCTAGGAACAGATGGTTACTTTAGCACAGAGCTTGCCCTCTCTCAAAATGACCAAAATAAAATCTCTCCTTTAGATGCAAAAGATGATTGGGGGCTAGCCTTGTTCAGCTCATTTAAGAAACAAATTGAGACGAGGAGTAAATGGGGGCTTTTACTTGATGCCAATCACGAATGGAAACAACAAAATTTTAGAGCTATAAACCCATATCGATTGCCAGAATTCAATAGAGACTGGGACCTTAATAATAACAATGACCCAATAGCTCCATTGGAAGAACACCTAGGTAATGGCAAGTTCCAAATAGAACATAAAGAAAAAGGAATAATTATAGATTATGTACTTAGTTTTTTGAATAGAGGATCCGAATACAATGGACTAAAGCACGAGGGACAATTTTTATTAGAAAATGATAAATGGAATATAGATGCTAAAGCTTCTGTCTTAAATGCAAGCACAACATTTTCAGAGACTCAATATCAAAAACCATCGATTGCATTAGGTAGAAAATTCGGGAATGATAATGACTTTGAAATCCAGGTGAGTTGGTTTGAAGAATCTAATGAACGTTTAGATAGTAATACAGATACACTACTTAACTCAAGTTTTAAATTCAATCAATCTGAAATCCGTTTAATCCTGCCAGAAAAACATAATTTTAGTTGGACAGTATACACCCAAAATAGAAGAGATTTCAATGTTTCTGAGGGCGAATTAAACATGTGGAAAAATGCTTATAACACGGGTATAGATGCGAATTTAAAGAACTTCAAAAACACCAAGCTGAATGCTCAAATCAATTATCGAAAATTCGATAATGTATTGGAAGAATTACCAGAAGAGGCAGGACAATTAATGGGAAAAGTGAATCTCAACCAACAATTTTTAAAAGGAGTCATTCGCCTATCATCGCTGTATCAGCTAAGCTCAGGACAGGAACAAAAAGTACAATTCCTTTATCAACAGGTTAATCCTGGAGAAGGGAATTTTCAGCACATAGATTTCAATGGAGATGGAGTGGAGCAAGCATCTGAGTTTGTAATCGCGCCCAATCCCGACCAGGGTACTCACATCCGAATTATCTATTACTCAGACGAATTCATAAAGACCAATAATGCGCTATTCAATCAAAACATCAACATAAGTCCTAAAGCCATATGGTTCAACAAGGATGGCATTCGAAAGGCCATTAGTTATTTAAGTTTTCAATCCAATTTACAGCTAGAACAAAAAGTACAGGACACCGATGGTGCTATTTATTGGCACCCACTACAAAACAATATTGACCAACAAGATATTGTAAATGACCGTAGCAACATTCGGAATAGTCTTTGGATAAATCGCGGTGGTAAAACCCTGGATGTTCAAATTTCTCAAACCCAAGTTTCGCTTAGTAACCTGTTGATTACAGGCTTGGAAAAGAGAAAAACACAAAATCTGGAAACAAGTGTTCGTTGGAATTTATCAAATAGGCTCAGTTTCCGATTGACCGGATCCGAGGGTAGTAAATCTGCTGATATAGAACAATATGCAGAAAGAAGTTTCCAGGTCAAAACAAGAATACTGAAGCCGGAATTAAGTTTTTTCCCTTCTGATAAAAGTCGTATTGTACTGAATTCAACCCTGGAAAGTTTTACGGATCAAGACTTCAACATCGATAATGGTAAGATTCAAAGTTTAAAAATTGAATCTCAGATCAACAGCAATCTTGGGTTACTTGAGGGAAGTTTTGTATTTTCATCGGTAAAATATTCAGGAGAAGCGAACAGTCCAATTGGTTTTGCTCTACTAAATGGATTACAATCCGGACAAAACTTCAATTGGAATTTGGGTGTTAACAGGAAAATAAATAAGAGCCTAAGATTAGGTCTGAGATACGATGGTCGAAAAAATGGTGACTTAAAAATCATCCATACCGGTAATCTTCAATTCTCAGCGTTCTTTTAGCCATTTTCTTACAAAAAATAAACGTTTGATTCTCTATTTTTGTCAAAACAACTGTCCTGATAGTTAAAATCTACAAAATGAAATATATTATTTGTTCTTTGTTCTTATCGCTTTCCTTTTCCTTTGCCAAAGCGCAAAGCCCTACAATATGGAAGGATACAGATCAAATACCTAATGCCAATAGTGCCTTATTAACAGAAGATCCAAGATTTATTACCATTAATTTAGAAGCTCTGCAAGATGCGGCAAGTGATGCTCCTATGGAGTATACCAACGCAGCAAGAAACTCAAATACAATTGTAAATCTTCCTCTTCCTAATGGATCAAACCAATTCTTCCAATTGGTTGAGTCGCCGGTAATGCATCCTAATTTGGCTGCCAAATTTCCAGAACTAAAGTCTTACCGTGGTTTTGGAATAAATGGTAAAAAAGGTCTTCTTTATTTAAGTGTTACTCCTTATGGAGTTGTAGCTTCTATTTCTAATGAGGACGGACTTTCACTTATTGATTATCCGGAAGATGGTTCTGGTATTCACCAGACCTATTATTTCAATCAGATGGATCATCATGCCTATCACGAGCTTGGACCTCCATTAGCATGTGGATTTAATCCGGCAACAATAGAGCAAGACATCACTCCTGATTTCACTAATACAGCACTTGTGACTCCGCAAGCAGACATAGCTGAGCTGAGAGTTTATGAACTAGCTTTAGCGTGTACTGGTGAATATGGTGTAGCAAAAGGAGGAACGGAAGCAGCTGTAATGGCTTCATTTGTTCAGGCTCTAACTTTATTGAACGGTGTTTTACAACCTGAGCAATCCATGAAGTTTGAAATGATTGAGAGTAACGATCTATTGATCAATCTTGATCCTGCAACTGACTTTTTCACTAATGCAAACGTTGGTGGACAACTTCTACAACAAAATCAAAATTACCTTAACCAGGTAATCGGAAATAACAACTTTGATATCGGTCACGTATTTACAATGGCATGTACAGATGTAGGTGGTGTAGTAAGTGGTACAGCATGTAATGCTCCAAATAAAGGTAGAGGGGTAACTTGTCACTATGCGAACATGACAAACATTGTATATAATGTAATGGCACACGAAATCGATCACCAGTTTTCTGCAGGTCATACTTGGGCAAACTGTCCTGGCATTGAAGGTCAGCTAGCTTCAGGTTCAGCATATGAGCCAGGGTCAGGATCAACGATCATGTCTTACCTGGGTTCTTGTGGAGGTGAAAACATCAATCTTGGATTTGGTCAAAACAACACTTATTACCATGTAAAATCTTTAGAGCAAGTAAGACAATACAGTGAGCAATCAACAGGTAATACCTGTCCGGATGTAATTCAAACGGCTAACCACAGACCTGAAGTAACGCACAACCATGGAAATGGTTTCCACATTCCAAAGTCAACAGCATTTGAATTGGAAGCTTTTGGAACAGATGAAGATGGTGATGATCTGACTTATTGTTGGGAACAGTATGATCTTGGACCTACAACAAGTATCAATGAGGGACAAATACCAAATCTTACTATTCCTCTATTCATGTCGAGAACTCCTACGACAGACAACCTTAGAAGCTTCCCTTCATTGAGTCTTATTCTTCAGAATCAAAGTAATAGCAGTGAACGTTTACCATCTGTAGAAAGAGAGATGAATTTCAAGTGTACAGTAAGAGATAATAATCAAGAATCAGGTGGTTGGAATTCTACACAAGTAACCTTCAATGTCGATGGTAACTCAGGTCCTTTCTCCGTGACCTATCCATCTGCATCAGGAGATATTCTTGAAGGTGGTGAGCAGGTTACAATCACTTGGGATCCGGCAAATTCATTCAATGCCCCTGTAAATTGTAGCAGTGTGGATATTTACTTATCCACGAATTCAGGATTCGATTTTGATGTTCTGTTGGCAGAGGATGTACCGAATGATGGAGAACATACGTTCTTCCTACCGGACGTTTCAACATTTGCTGGTCGTATCAAGATCAAAGCTTCAGACAATATATTCTTTGATATTTCGAACTCTAATATTCAGGTTTCAAAACCAGATACTCCATACTACGGATTCTATATTAATTCAAGTAACTATCAGTTTGCTTGTCTTCCGGCAGCCTTGGATTATGACTTCAACTTTTCAGGGTTTAACGACTTCACAGGTTCTGTGGATTTAGAAATCATGAGCGTCATTCCCGATGGGATGAATTTAAGTTGGCAGTCTGCGACAATGGAAGCGGGCGAGGATTTAGGATTAAATGTTAGTTTCGATGCTGACTATCCAAACGCCTATACAGAACTTGAAATTAGAGGAATCGTAGAAAATGATACCTTCTATCAATCTATTTTTGTAGAAACTGAAAACGCAGACTTCTCAGCCCTGGCATTAACAGGTCCTGCGAACCAAGTTGTTCAGCAGCCTTTGGCAACTTCATACTCTTGGGTTGAAGTACCGACTGCTGTAAATTATGATATTCAGGTTGCTGATAATCCTAATTTTGCTCCAGCTTCAATCATTGATGAGGAGTATGGCTTAACGGAGAATTTCTATGACTCTGACGAGCCACTTAATAAAGGAACTGTATACTTCTGGAGAGTTAGAGCCAACGCAAACCGTTGTGGAAATGGAGACTGGGTTGGACCTTTCTACTACCAAACATTTACAGAAATCTGTGAGACCTTTACTGCCAATGGACTTCCTAAGAACATTAGTCCGCAGTTGGCTGCTGGTGCTTCAGTAGTATCTGAACTTGCAGCAATTGATAACTCAACAATTACAGATATAAACATTGCTAACCTAGATGTTTCTCACGATAAGTTGGATGATATAAAAATATCTGTTCGTTCACCGCAAGGAACGGAGGTAACCTTACACGAAGGTACTTGTATCCTAACCAGTATGAAATTGAGCTTCGATGATGAATCTTTAGCGGATATACCTTGTCCTGCAAATACAGGAGAATTGGTTCAGCCTGTTGGAAACCTATCTGACTTTGATGGTGAAACACTAATTGGAATCTGGGAGCTTGTCGTTACAGTGCTTGATGAAGATGGTATTGGTGGTAAGATCACTAACTGGGAATTGGAGTCTTGTGGTGAGGCTATTCCTAATAATCCATATATCGTAAATAACGAGATTCTGAAAGTAAGAGATGGAGAAGGTCGTTGGATTGAAACGGAGGTTCTTCAGGTAGCAGATGAGGACAATACTCCCGATGAGTTGATATTTACGATTACTGAAGCACCAAAACATGGTGAGGTACACTGGGCAGGAGCAAACGTTCCTCTGGGTGGTACGTTCAAGCAAATATCCATTGATCTTAACCATGTAGAATACTTCCACAGTGGCGATGGCGAAAATGATAGTTTCAAATTTATCGTAACTGATGGTCAAGGTGGTTTACTTCAGGAAACAACCGTATTCATTGAGCTTGATCCAAATGCTCCAACATCTGTGAATGAAACAATACAGGATGATTCTGAGTGGATTGTGTATCCAAACCCAACTAGAGGAAGCATTACAGTTGGACTTTCTGGAAACTGGACAACAGATCTTAAGCAGATCAAACTAACGGACGTAAAAGGTGCTTTACTATATAGCGAAAGCATTCAAAATAACTTGATCAGCAAATCAATCGATTTGAACCACTTACCAGCAGGAGTTTACTCCATACAGCTGATAGGTGATAATCACTCCGAATCGAAGCGAGTTGTAATCAGCAAATAAAAAAAAGGAGCCTCTGAGAGGCTCCTTTTTTTATACCCGTTTAAATTCACCTCTTCTATAATACCACCAGAGTATTAAAGCTCGTACAACCAGGAATATGCAAAGGGCAAACCAGAGGCCATGATTACCATAAGTTGTTTTTACGGAATAAAATACAGCCAAAAATAGAAGCAAGGAGATCAGCATACCATTTCTCATCTGCTTTGAAGCTGCCAAGCCTACGAAAATACCATCCCAGATATAGCAAGGAGTCCCTGCAATTGGGAATATGATCATCCAGAATAAATACCCCATGCTAGCTTCAATAAGTATCGATTCATCGGTAAATATTCCTAATAGTTGTTCTCCAAAAACTCCATAAGCCAGGGCGTAAAGAAGTGCAAAGCTCATCCCCCATCGGAAACTCTGACGTACAGCTAATTTAAGTTTCTCTTTATTAGAAGCCCCCAAATACTTTCCAACCAAACTCTCTGCTGCATAAGCAAATCCATCAACTCCATAGGACATCCAATTCAAGAATTGCATCAAGATGGTATTAATCTCTAGTGTATTGGCCTGCATCTTTGAGGATTGGGAATAAAAGAATCCAAAAACAAAGGTTAAGCAGAAGGTACGGATAAAGATATCTCCATTGATTTTCAAAAAAGAAGTCACCTTATCAACTTGCTTCAGACTTGATAACTTTAGCGCTGTAAGGTAAGAACGGTATCTGATCAGGAATAAAAGTAAAGCTATAATTAATCCTGTATACTGTGCTGCTACAGTACCCCATGCTACACCCTCTATACCCCAACCATATTGCTTTACAAATAAAAAACTAAGCAGGATATTTACAATATTCAGGGTTATAGTTATGATTAGAGGGAAGATTGAATTTTGCATCCCAAAGTACCAGCCAAATAATGCAAATAGCATCAGGGATGCGGGTGCTGCGAGAATCCGTATTGAAAAATATTTAAGCACTAAATCTACCTGATCCGTTTGCACAAACATGAGATCAGTGGCTAGCCCCCCTACCCCTTGGCTGAATAAAACCAAAAGTACAGATATACACAAAGCAAGAAACGCTGCACGAAACAGCGTGCTTATGATCTCTGTCTGATCCTTTGCACCATATGCCTGTGCCGTAAAACCAGTTGTTCCCATTCTTAGGAAGCCAAAATTCCAATACAGAAAATTGAAGATCATCGCTCCAATACCAACAGCTCCCAAATGTTTTATGGACTCATGTCCCATTAAAGCTGTATCCACAGAGGATAAAAGTGGCACAGAAATATTACTGAGAATATTCGGTACTGCTAATCTTAATAATTCTTTGTTTATTGTTTTTGAAGGATTCATATCAGGAAAAATACAAAAAAGAATTTCACATTAATCAATAGTTCAACTTGGTATATCTTTTATTCCATTCAACAGCTCTCTCAAAACTTGGAAGTGAGTCTGGCCAAGTTCGATCTATTGACTCTTCAGTAAGGTGTTCCATAAATAGAATTATATCTTCAATTTCCTTATCAGAAAGATTAAGAGGATCAGCTCCAAGTGTCTGACCAGGAACATTTAAACCATGACCTTCTCCACCGCCTTTATTATAAAACTCCATAAGCTCCTCTAATGTACTAAATACACCGTTGTGCATATAGGGTGCTGTCAGTTCAATGTTCCTTACCGTTGGAGTTTTAAAGGAATATTTATAATGATTTGCCTTTTCCTTATCTCGTTTATTTGCAAAACGTCCAAGATCGTTATCAAGACTACTGTAGGATTTATCCGAGGGAACACCGAGGACTTCACTTTCTGACTCTTCAAAATCAGGTGGAACATTTCCATTAAAAGTTGGGGAAAAGTGACAAGTTGCACAATTTGCCTTTCCCGTAAACAAATTAAACCCATTTCGTACTCGAGGATCAATTTGAGTGCTATATCCTTGTACATATTGATCAAAAGGACTGTTGAAACTAACCAATGAGGCTACATATTCATTGATTGCTAACTTTACTGTTTCAGAACTTAGACTATGCTTCCTATTTGAAAAAGCTTTTTGAAAAAGGTCCTTATATGTATCACTTTTTCTAAGTCTTTCCACGATCTCTATATAGTTTGTATTGAACTCTTTGTCAGAGAATACAACATGATCCAATTGAAACTTAAGTTCAGATGCTCTAAGGTCATGGAAATAGCGATCTGCCAAAACTGCATTAATTAAGCCAGGTGCATTTCGCTCAATGGTTCCAGATCCATCAAAAGCTAATGATTTTTGTTGACCATCTGAAAATCCTTTTTCAGGAATATGGCAGCTTGCACATGAACCCTCCATATTTTTTGAAAGGATAGGATCAAAGAATAGAAATTCTCCTAGTTCTCTTCGAGCATTTTTATCTCCTCCTATTTCCAACTGAGCATAATAAGCTTCATCCAAAAAATCAGCAGAGAAAATGTTTTTAGCCATATAATTAACTGCTGTTCGCTTTTGTAAAATTTCATTTGGTAATTCGATACCCAATTCAATCTGTATATCCAATAATGCAGCATAAAGAGGATTGATACATTCAATTAAAAAATTCAATCGATCGAATTCTTCAAAATCCTCTTCCTCCAATTGAGTCAATCCTTTTTCAAAGGCTTCCATTACTTTAGTAAAAAGGGCAGGTCTAACCAAATCTCTGTAATGACTAATATCTTTATACATATTTTCAAGAACAACATAGGATTCATTGATACCATAAAGTGAACCAGGGGTATCGAATCCAGTAACTCCTTGAGTGAAAATTCTAATTAAAGAAGCCCTATTTGCTTCTATCACCTGATAATCATATAACTTGATTGTCTTTTGGTACTTTTTTATTTTTAAGAATTCTCGTTCCGTTTCATCTAAAACATTATGGATCAATTCAATATCAAGAATGTCCTCTACAATCAATTCGTCAAGAGTCTGAAGTCCCTTTGGTTCAAAGACGAATAAAGAAGATGTATTTTTTTCAATACTTGGAAGAGGTGCACCATTAATATATTTCTTAATTGCCTCACCTTGAAAATAATACAGGTAAGTTTCAACTGCTTTAAAAGAAGATCTGCAATTTAAGTGAGCATCAATTAAAGAGCTCTTGTTAATTTCATTTGATTCAAATGCCTCCAGATTTTGTTTATACGATTCGATTGTTTTAGCAAAATATTCCAAATTTTGATATAGGCTACTCTCAATGGAATCAATACGAGAATTTTTGGATATTGGGCTTAGGAAACTTAAAAGTAAAGAACTAGAAACAAATATAGCTATAACTGTTTTTAACGATTTCATACTTATATAAATTAAAAAGGAAGGCCCAGGGGACCTTCCTTAATCATCGAATTAAAAAACTTACTTTTTGATTATCTTTCTCATCTCTCCTTCAGCAGTCTGAATGAAGTAAATGCCCGGAGCAAGACCGAAAATATCTAACTGATTCACATTACGTTCTACACGAATACGCTTTCCATTTACGTCATAGATAGCAAGGTCAGTTGTTTTGTTTAAATACAGTGTTTGAGATACTGGATTAGGATAGACCTGAAACTCATTTCCTGGAGTAAATACATTCTTGGTACTTGTTAGTGTTAATGCATCAACCCAGCCAGTAAGCGCAAAAGTTAAAGAGTGGTTGTATGGATATGGGTTATCTGCTGATGGATGCTGAGCATTCACTAAAAGTGTATTACCATCAGGAGTGCCAATAGCGCCTGTAATTTCTGATCCAAAAGGAGAAACTGCGATTCTTACAAGATCATCCAATGTTGGCTCCTCGATGGACATATCAAGAAAATAAAGCTCACACTGACGATTATCGAAGTTTGCTGGCATTCTACCATGACTAGTACCATTTAAATCTTCCTGAATTACCATATAAGATTTATTTTTAACAACCATAACGTGAAGACCATCAGGGTTAGAAAGGTGAGTCATTGGATAGTCTGCCTCTTCAGGACTCTCTGTAAAATAAGGTCCTGCTTCTAGGTAAACCGAAACCTCATCTGTTGCAGGATCAAACTCAAGAACACGACCATAGTAATCCCAGTATGCAGCAGAATCAGGATGCATTGCTCCTTGCTCTTCAGCTCTTGCTAAATGGTGAGGTGCGTGTACTGCACCTGCAGCATGCTCATCAGCCCATCTAGAACCAGGATTATCACGACCTGTCTCAGTCATATAAACCTTACCAGTTCGCGGATCAACTGTTACCCACTCCAGACGATTATACATAGTTGCTTCAGAAGCTACTGCATAGTCTTTGAAATTAAGAACTACATCGATGTCCTTATTATCCAACTCGATCCACTTTTCAACACCATCATGCTTGTAAACATAAGTTTTACCATTAGTAAAGTCACCAGGTACATCTGCAACAAATTTTGTAAGGAATCCAGGCGTTGCATCTACTCCTAAGATCACAGTTCTGTTGTCAGGAAGAACAGTTCCACCTTCAAAAGCCTGACGACCCCAGTTGTATTGCTTACGAACTGCACGAGCCTGACGAGGATCAATTTCAGTCATGTAATTGTAGTTCTGATACTTCTTGATTTGCTGTCCGTTAAATCCAGGGAATCCATTAGGTGCTATGTTACCATCAACTGTTCCTTCACCAATAATGAAATCAGAAGTATCACGATCAGCGATTGCTGTGTTATCACCTCTCCACCATTCCTCAGCAGTCCAGATACGGCCATCAACAACTGATGATATACCTCCACAATTCATACCCGTTTCACCTGTAGTATTTGCAAAGTCAACATTGAAGAATTTTCCTGTTCTTCCATCTTCAAGTGTTTGCTCAACAATGATAAGCGTATCCGTATCAGCGTCTCTCATAACACGGAATGTTGTCATACCTCCACCGTCACCGATGTTATCATTTGCTTCTACACGCTCATGGTTGATAGAGATCCAACCTAATGATTCCTCAGAAAAATCAGGTGTAAATCCAATAAAATCGTTCCACTCCTTAGCTGGAACTTCAGTAGCAGGGTTTCCATAAGTAGCGGTAGTCTGAACCATATCTACACCACCTACAAACAGAATCTGATACTTTAATGGAGATTCAGGTACAATAACTTCCGTACCTGTAAAATTTGGATCGATCTGAAGATCGAATAAAGTTTGAGCAGATGCTCCCAAGGAAACCCCTAGAATCATCAGGATTGAATAAAGACATTTCATAATGTAACAAGATTAATTTAAAAGATGCCTTAAATTAATCCGTTAAACTAGCGCGATCGAAAAAAGCATATTAACAAATTTTATAATTTTTGTTAACAAGATTTAAGGTTCAGTTCACTCAATTTTAATCCCAAAAATTCCTATAATTTTGTTCTATAAATTATGGTATTAAAAGAAAGTTAAGTCACTGTTTAGTGAACTTAAAAAACACCAAAAGGATTATAATAAAATAACTACCTTAGCATTCTATTGATATAAAAAGGTCTTATATTTTTATGATAAAAGTCGGCATATTCTTTGGAGGTCCTTCCCGTGAAAGGGAAATTTCGTTCGCAGGTGGAAGAACGGTTTATGACAACCTTGACAAATCCCTTTTTCAACCCGTTCCAATATTCGTTGATAGTTATGGGTGTTTGATCGAATTAGATTGGTCCTATATATATAAAGGAACAATCCGAGACTTCTTTCCTCCAGTGGAATATTTGCCTGAAACCGAACATCAATTCCAAGTTTACCTAGAAAGTTTGAATCATCTTTCGGATGCTGAACTTAAAGCACTGCGTGCCTCTGTCGGCAAAGAACTGTCCTGGGAACAATTGAGTGATCGCATTGATTTTGCCTTCCTTGCATTGCATGGAGAATTTGGTGAAGATGGACAGATCCAGGGTATGCTTGAATCCTTTGATATTCCTTATTCAGGATCAGGCATCAGAGCTTGTTCTATAGGTATAGATAAAGCCTTCCAGAAAAAAATGATGGAGGTAGCTGATTTCAATTGTCCAAACATCATTGAACTCAAAAGAGCGGACTGGTTAGAAGGTAATCAGGATAGTATTTATGAGCAGGCCAAATCTGACATCAAATATCCAATTGTAATCAGACCTGCTAAACAAGGATCCTCTATAGGAGTTAGTATACTTAATAATGATACCGATTTTCAGGATTTTGTAGACGCTGTTGATTTAGCTTTTTTCAGACAGTGGGTTCACAAAGATCAATGGGAATCCATGGATCAGCAAAAACAGATCGAATACCTGAGGAACATGGCAGATATTCGAGATGGACTTGGCTTCCCAATGGATGTTTTAGATGAGACCGTCTATCATCCGGAAGAATTATTAAATACGCTAAACAAAGCCTTTAAATCTGGTAAGGATAAAGTCTTGTTGGAAGCTTGGTCCAATGAACAATTGGTCATTCTAGAATCCTTTATTGAGGGAAAAGAGTTCTCCTGTATTGTGGTTCGAAAAGAAGATGGGACAGCAGCAGCGTTACCGCCAACTGAAATTGTAAAAGGTGGCGAGCTTTTTGATTATCGATCAAAATATATGCCTGGTTTATCTAGAAAACTGACTCCAATCAATCTTGATGACCACGGAGACATTCGAAGAATCATGGCAGAATGTGTTCGTCTTTTCGAGTACCTTCAGTTCCATACTTACGCAAGAATCGATGGGTTTATAAACCCAGAAGGAAAAATATTCCTAAATGATCCGAATACAACATCTGGGATGTTGCCATCATCATTCTTCTTCCATCAGGCAGCAGAGATCGGTTTGAATCCATCGCAGTTTTTGACCTTTATCATAAGGGTTTCATTACAGGAACGCATCAAAGACAGTGTTAGAAAAACACGTGCAGAAGGCTTATACGAGAGCCTTAAGAAACAGATGCAAAACCAAAAAAATCAGGAAGCAAGCAAATCTAAAGTTGCTGTATTTCTTGGTGGATACTCTTTTGAACGACATATATCTGTTGAATCCGGAAGAAATATCTATGAAAAGCTAGCGAGCTCTGAAAAATATGCTCCTATGCCTGTTTTCCTGATGAAAGATGGGGATAGTCACAGGCTTTTCCAAATCCCAATAAATCTCCTACTAAAAGATAATGCAGACGATATTCGGGATAAAATACTGAAGAATGAGCATCATCCGGTTATTGATGAAATCAAAGCATCCTTGACCCAAATGACAGAGACCTACTCTGGCTCTGACACGATATTCAATGCTGTGGAGATTAGCTATGAAGAACTTCGTGAAAAAGCGAATGCCGTTTTCATTGCATTGCATGGAAGACCGGGTGAAGATGGTGAAGTACAGGCAAGACTTGATGAAATGGGTTTACCATATAATGGGTGTTCAGCAGAGGCATCTTCTGTAACCATCAATAAATACAATACGCTCCAAACGCTAAAGCAACACGGTTTTTCCGTTACGGATCAGCTCTTGTTGAGCAAAGCAACGTTCAACGAAAATCCAACTGCCTTTATTGAGCAAGTGGAGCAAAATATGGGCTATCCATTGATAGCAAAACCAGTGGATGATGGCTGTTCCTCTGCTGTAAAAGTCATCAAAGACCAAAAGCAACTAATTGCTTTCTCGGAGCTGATGTTCCGATCTGATGATAGTTTTGGTCAGGAGCAAAGAGCAATATTGGATCTGGATGCGAAAGAAGAATTTCCTATTAAGGATCAAATTCTTTTTGAAAAACTAATCCAAAAAGAAGGTGCCAAGCATTTCTTAGAGATAACAGGTGGATTCCTAACAAAAGAGCTGGACGGTAAAGTAGAATATGAAATGTTCGAACCTTCTGAAGCACTTGCCAGTGGTGAAATACTTTCCTTGCAGGAAAAATTCCTCGCGGGAGAAGGACAAAACATTACTCCGGCAAGATATTCAAAGAATCCTAATGAATATTCTTATATTGCAGAACAGGTAAAACATACACTTCAAAAAGCAGCTGAAGTACTGAATGTTCAAGGGTATGCACGTATAGATGCCTTCGTTCGTATATTCGATAACAACCAAGCGGAAACCATCATTATAGAGGTAAATTCTCTACCGGGTATGACTCCTGCTACTTGTATCTTCCATCAGGCTGCCATTAATGGGTATAAACCTTACAACTTTATTGATAAAATTCTTGAATTTGGCTTCCATGCAAGAGCGAGTAAAACAATGGTGGACTAATACATTTCTGCCTTCATTAAAAGCAGCACCAAATAATCTAAAGATCTTTTTGACAACTCCAATGGTCCTAAAAAATCTTGGACTAATGCTTGTGGCTATTTTAAGCTTTGTATTCGTAGTGATCATTGGTTTAAATATGTACACACAACATGGAGAGTCTATCTATTTGGATAATCTTCAACGATTGCCGTTAAAACAAGTAAAAAAGATTGCTCGAAAGGGGGACTATAAGGTTGTTGTATTTGATTCACTTTGGAAAGAAGATATCAAAGCGGGAGTAGTTCTTTCTCAGAATCCGAGTCCGGGTGCTAAAATCAAAGAAGGTCGTACAGTCTATTTGACCGTTAGTTCTAACACTCCACCAAAAGTAGAGGTGCCTTTATTCAGAGATGCTGCGTATATGTATGAATCGTACAAAAGAATATTGGAGGTTAGAGGCATCAATTCTGAAATCAAGGAAGAGATCATAGATACTAAGCAAGCAAAAGGAACAATACTCTACATGTATCATAAGGGTAGAAAGATCGAGGAAGAGATGCTAAAAGAAGGATACTTTGTGGAGAAGGGGGAAAAACTGGATTTAGTTATTACCAAACAGGTAATTGCACAAAGAACCGTTCCAGAGCTTGTCTGCCTTAAATTATCCACTGCAAAATTCCTATTGGAATCCAGTCAATTAAATTTTGATGCAATAGAAGATTCCAGTGTTATTGACCTGGAAGAAGCATATATCTACAAACAGACACCCGATCCTGGAACAAATCTTATATCCGGTGATTATGTAAAGATTTATCTGACGCTGGAAAAACCCATGGCCTGCGGTTCTGACGATCTAGATGTATCAGATGAAGATGAAAATCAGTTCTAAATAGTTTTTCAATAAGCCCCAATAATCTTAACTATTGGGGCTTATTGAATTAATGACTACTTTTGCACTTTATATGAATAAACCTTGTTAAGATTATACTGTTAATCAGCAACAATTTGAAAAGTTGCTCGTTTATTCGGCGATTCAAATATATACCTTATGTGGAAATCTATATACACCCTATTTCTTGGTTTTCTTCCTTTTGTTATGGCTGCACAACTTGTGGAAGCTCCGCTGCAAAGTAATCCTGCTTTGTACAATGGTTCTGTTCAAAATGAAGCGCTACAGGTTAGCATGATGAATTGCCCAAATCTATATGGCAACTATAACTATTTACTAAAAAACGAAACGGTAGATATTAAGATCGATACCGCTGGAATAGGATATTCTGTAAATCCTGTATTCACAATTGTAGACTGTGATGGAATTCAGGCACAGGGTGGTGTTAGTTTTGAGGGAGATTTTCTAATCTATGAAGCAGGAGACTTTGATGGATTTTTAGAGCAAGTATGCGTAGAGTATTGTCCAGATCAAGGAGACTGCGCCACAATCGAATATACTTTTGTGACGCAAAGAGAAAGTCAAACGCACATTCTAAACAGCATAAGTATCAATGAAGAAGAAACGATAGAAAATATTTGTTTGGACAGTGATCTTTTACCTGGATCACTTAGCTGCAATATTTTTTATAGTTGCCCGGATAATTCATACAATAATGAATTAGCAAGCAATGCCTGGATGACCTATGATGAACCTACCTCTTGTTTCAAATACACAGCTGGTTTGGGTGCAGGAACAGATACGATTTGTGCAATATTATGTGATGAATTTGCGGTCTGTGATTATTACAAAGTACCGTTGGAAGTACAATCATACAATATAGATATTCCTTTTTTTGATGATTTTTCAGATAGTAATCAACCTTACACCTCTTCTGGTAGATGGTTAACAAAGGACGGATTTGTTAATAATACCATGGCAGAGAATCCTCCTTCTGTTGGAATGGTAACATTGGATGGTTTGGACCATACAGGTGCGCCTTATTTGGAATCAGGGGAAGCGGATTATTTGACCTCAAGAGGGTTGAATCTGGCAGGATTAAACAATCAGGATGTAAGTCTAAGATTCTTTTATACCAGAAAAGGGAATGGACTTTACCCGAATGAACAAGATAGTTTAAGAGTTCAGTTCAAAGAACAAAATGGCAATTGGGTAACCCAATGGGTTCGTGGTGGATTTGATTCAAATACACCTATTGGCATCTCTCCTCCATTTGAATTTCAAAGCCTAAATGTTCCGGAAGATTTTAGATACGATGGCTTCCAATTCAGATTCGTCAATGAGGTAAGTCCTGCAGGGGTTTATGATCTTTGGCATATTGATTACGTAAGATTAGCTGCCTCAGAAGCATTCAACAGTGTTTTTGATGATGTAGCTTTTGTGGATATTCCAAATTCATTAATATTAGAATATGAGCATATGCCCTGGAAGCATTTTCTTGCGGATATCAATCAGCAAATTGTAGTTCAGGAACTGGAGTCCGTATTTTTTAATCATTATGAAATCCCTCAAAATCCGGCAAATGATTCAGATATATTACTTACAGAGAGAACTACTGGGACAAGCATCCCTCTAAACCTTAATGTAATTGACGCGGTTAATGTTGAACCTGGGATATTTTCTTTCTTTTATCAGGAATTATCCGTGGATAGGGTATCAAATGTTATTAATACGATTAATAGTCAATTTTCAAATCTCGACAAGGCAGAACTAGAATTAACATACACCTTCAACCTGCAAAATGAGATAACAGAAAATGACGAGGTGAGCAGAATCCATCGTTTCGACAACTATTTTGCTTACGATGATGGTACTGCCGAAAGACAGATATATCTTGAAAATCCACAGACTGACAATCCTTCCTTTGCTTTGGAGTTTGAGTCTAAGATAGAGGACACACTGAAGGCTGTACAATTCCATTTTCCACATATCAATGGAAACATAGAGAATCAATTATTTTCTATTCACATATACCTGGACGAACTGTCAAATGAACCAACCCAAAGTTTGGAGTTCATTAGTCCTATATATGCAGACAGTTATTTCGATACCTTACAAGGCTTTACCACCTATCTGTTAAAGGATATCTTTGGCCAGGAAGCTGGAATTCCTTTGGAGGCAGGCCAGAAGTTCTACATAGGTTTTCAACAATTGAGTTCAACCAATTTTGGTATACCAGTTGGCTTGGACATCAATCGTGATGTCTCCTCCAAAATATATGCAAACATTTGGGGTGACTGGGTTAATCAAGAAGGAATAATTCAAGGAAGTCCTATGATTCGTGCACTTGTAGGAAATGAAGATATTATACCAACAAGTACGCGTGAGGAAGATGTCACTTATGAACTAAATGTTTATCCGAATCCTACAACAGGCTTTTTAAACTTTGACATGGACAATGTTCTAGCTAATTCATTATGCAGGATATTCGACCAATTGGGTAATCAAGTCAAAATTTTAGACTTACAGCACCAAATCAATTTAGAAGAGCTACCGCAAGGCATGTATTTTCTTAATGTGGAAGATGATAAGGGTATTAGCTATGCAAAAACTAAATTCGTAATAATCAAATAATATGGAAATTTCAGTACAAGACCTTAAGGCGAAGATGGACAATAAAGAAGATTTTGTCCTGATAGACGTTAGAGAGAAACATGAATATGATGAATTCAATATAGGAGGAAAACTTATTCCTCTAGGTGAAATCATGGGCGCACTTGGTGATCTTGAGGACATCAAAAGAAAAGAAGTAATCGTTCATTGTCGATCAGGTAAGCGATCTGCTATGGCTCAGCACCTGATGCTTCAAGCTGGATTCAGCGATGTTAAAAACCTGACTGGTGGAGTACTTGCTTGGCAGGATATGTAAAAAAAGCCCCTTGAGAATTATCTCAAGGGGCTTTTTTTAGTTCTTTTTAACGATAATAGTTGCTTCCACTCCTTTATCGGTTAACTCTGCCACTAAGGCTTCTGCCTCTGCGGAATTGTCAAAGCGATCAACAAGTACATTGGCCCAGGCTCCTTTATCAAAAATTTCGATTTTTGATTTAGTGTACCCTTTTTTCACCATTAGTCTTTGCTGTTCTTCAGCCCATTTCATTTGACGGAACTGTCCAGCCATTACCATATACTTTCCTCCTGAAGAGGCTAAATCACTGTCAAAAGTATCTTCTTCATAATCTTCAGGCTCTACAACCTCTGACTCATCTGTATCAATAGCATCGGCAATAAGATCATCTGCAGTCATATCCTCATCTTCAAAGTCACTCTCGTCTTCCGATTCATTCGGCTCGTCATAATCGTACATATCTTCAGAATCTTCTTCATAGGTATCTTCCAAAGTATTAGAAACTACTTCATTTGTGGCATCCTTATCACTGAATACCTGATCATAGATCAAATAAGTAAGTGCGGCCAAAACCACAACAATGATACCGATCAATAAAATATCTTTCTTCGCCATTTTCTATATATTTAGTTTTTTCAATTATTTGATAAATGTATGTTTTGTTCGGAAATTTAAAAAGAAATATCCTCGTATTTCAAAATTCCCAGCGTTGCCACATTCAATACAGAGACTGAATAGGATGATTGTTTCAGCAATTTTAACTTCGAAGAGATCAATTTTATTTGCTCTCTGTGGCTTTTAGGATTCATACCTGGCACCATGAACAGAACAACCTCCTTCCTACCATCATCCTCTATTAGGACATCAACATCAAAGGCCACGATTTGCTCCTGCTCTTTGAACTGAAAAGGATAATCAATAAATATGCTTCCATTACTAATAAGAACCTTACTAAGGGCCTCAGAAGTTCTGATTAGCCCATCTATTTGCTCTTCATTAAACTCAGGTTCTATAGCGCGAACATACTCGTTAAGTTTGTCCGGAACGGATTCTGAAACCAATCTGTACTTGGTCAATCGAACAAGCACTTTATAATAGGCCTTCTGCTCAATGACTGGCACCACATTTAAACTATGAATAGGTATGAAAGCAGATTCATCTAATAGCATAGTTTCATCTACGGGTAAGTCTTTAAGTTTAATCAATTCCTTTTTTAGATTCAGCTTATGCTTTTCTTTGGCGTATACCTTTATTTCACTCACCTTAGGAGAAAACGATTCTAAATCAAGCTGCTCTTTCTCAACTTCTTCTTTGAGAATAACTATTGGTTCTGTTTTCCACTCCATAGGACTGGATACGATTGCTGATAAGAACTCTTCTTCCGGATCAGCTTTTTCTGAAAAAGTCTGGTTAAGCCATTGCAAGGATTTCTTATATTCTGAACTTGGTATAGCCATGTAATCCCGAGCTCTGGTAATACCTACATATAATAAACGAGCACTCTCTGTTTTTTCTTTATGAATAGCCTGCTCCATGATAGGAGTTTCCTTTAGCTTATTGAATAAGGCTGAATTTTTATATCCTATACCATAAGGATTTGGAATAAAACGAATCCAACGTTCAGCAAGCACATCCCGAAAATCAAGTTTTTCAGCCCCTTGTTGCACACTAATCCCAAATGGACTTGGGGTTCTGACCTCATTCAGATTGAATAAAATAACGAAAGGATACTCTAAGCCTTTACTTCTATGATAGGTTAATAAATGAATCGCATCAGAATCCTCAGTCGCAGCTTGATTGTCCTTTTCGGAAAAATTCAAATCTTGCATGAAAAGTAAAAATCCATCAATAGTAGCAGCCTTACCTAAACGGGCAAAAGAACCTTCAAACTGACGTGCATACATAAATAATTGATCCAAATTCGCCATTCGGAGTGCTGGATTTTCCATAGCCATCACCGTTTCTCGAATGGGCAACTCTTCCATAATCAAGTCCAGTAATTCCGTAATGGAAAGCTCAGCACTATGACTTTCAACGCTCTTCAAAATTTGAATCCACCGATCAGTTTCCATCCATTGTTCCCGGTAATCAACTTTTCCAGCCAACACATACTCCGCCCTACTATCCAATACCTCTTTGAGGTTCATAGCTCCCCGCAGAACTAATAGCTCAGCTGTAGAGAGTGAATCATTCTGATCCATCAAATGATATAGACAGGCTGTAATAAGTCTAACTTCCCGAGTATCCATCAAACCTGCCTTTGCTATGGATGCTTTTAGGCCAAATTCCGGAAACACTTTAGAAAATTCGAGACAGGATTTATTCGTTCGGCAAAGGATACCAATATCTCCGGGCGTTAAAGGCCTAAAGGAACCTGTTTTTCTACAATGAATAATCGGTGGATTGTGTAGAAGATCTACAATTTTTTCACTGATTTGCCTTGCATAAGCTGATACAGATAACCTGTTTTGGTCTTCCACTTTAGGGAAATGCCAATTATGTACAGCCTTAGCCATACTGTTTGATTCTCTATGATCTTCCAGCACTGCATCAGGTCTGCGCTTAGCAATTAAGGCCACCTGTTCTTCTGGCAAATCTGAGAAGGCTCTAGTGAATATACAATTGGAGAAATTCACAAGATCCTTTCTAGATCGATAAGAAAACTTTTGAATATCCTCTGGAGCAATTAGAATCTCCTCCAATATAGAAGCCATTAGAATTGGATCTGCACCTCTAAAACCGTAAATAGACTGCTTAGGATCTCCTACCCAGATAGAATCTCCTGCTAGCTCATCCAGTTTTAAAAACAACTTTAACTGAAGGGGACTCGTGTCCTGAAACTCATCCACAATAACCAATCGAAGTTCATCACTTAATATTTCCTGAATATCTGATCGCTGAAGCAAAGTATCCAGCATGGCTTCCATATCAATATAATCAATCAGTCCTCTGTTCTTTTTGTAATCATCAAACTCCTCTATGGCCTCTCGAGTGATTTCGAATAATTGCTTGACATAGGTTTTTATGTCGAACTGAAATCCTTCGAACTTGATATGATCCTGAGCAAATTCTTGTAAATCTATGAACAGGTCTATTGACTTTTTTGCTGGTTTAATTTTAGCAATACCCAACCAATCGGACCATTTTAAGGTTTGTCCATTATCTATGCTTCGTTTATACTTTTTGAGTTTCTCTATCGCGTTTGAGGTGGTTTTAGTTGTGTCCGTATCAAGATCAACCTCATCCAATACAAAATCCATCAGCCGCTTTAGCTTGGATATTTGATTAGCATGATCTATTGAAACTGTTTCCTCAAACAGATCCTCTAATGTTTTTATGGAAAGCTCAAGTGAGTTTGCTAATTCTGGAGCTTTGAAATTATTGGTTCTGGCATAATTACAAATAACACTCAAATCCTTTCTCCAGTCATTACCACTATAGCGTCCACCATCCGGCATCAAACCTAGACGGCTTGCCAGGTCTTGTATTTGTTCCACGCGTTCAGGATCTAGAATTCGAGCAAGGGCTAACCTGAAGTAGATATCTATTTCAGAATCATCCATAACCTGGACATTAGGAGATAAACCTGCTTCAAAACTAAATCGCTGTAGCAATTTAGTACCTAATCCATTTACCGTCCCGATCAACGCATTGGATACTTCTTCTGCCGCATCAAACAGGCCTTCTTTGATTAAACGTTGTCTAACCCGTTCCCTTAATTCTGCAGCTGCCTTTTTGGTAAAAGTAGTTGCCAAAATCCCTGAGGGAGGTATGCCTTCCTTCAGTTTCTGAACAATCTCCTCTGTTAAGCGATAGGTCTTACCTGAACCAGCTCCTGCTGAGATAAGCTTTACATTCATTTGGTACTCTTAAATTCTAGAATTTATTTTTCCACATCATACTCTCTACCGGAAGTATAGTTCTGGTGTTGTATTTCGCGTTTTTCTTCTTGTTGTAGTAATTTTCAATGTCACCCTCTACCATAAAATAGATTAACTGACCAATAGGCATTCCCGCATAAACACGGACTTTTTGCGTAACCGAAATTTCAAGGGTCCATGTATTACAAAAGCCAACATCTCCTTTTCCAGCAGTTGCATGGATATCAATTCCCAATCGACCTACTGAGGATTTACCTTCAAGAAATGGAACAGAATTATGGGTCTCCGTATACTCTTCAGTTACACCAAGATACAGGGTACCAGGTTCCAGTACATATCCCTCCTCCGGGATTTCAAAATGTTCAACCTCATTGTGTTTCTTTGCATCAAGGATTTGGTCACGATATAAGGCAAGATGTTTACCTAGATGCACATCATAAGAATTTGTTCCCAGACAGGATCTGTCAAAGGGTTCGATAACAATTTGACCATCTTCAATTGCTTCAAGGATTTTCTTATCTGAAAGTATCATCTGTTTTCAATTAAGTATTTTAGTTTAATATTACAAAGAAATTAATTTGAAATTAAAGGATTCATTCTATTTCCCAACAAATTATAGACTTGTCATCTCCTGTAGAATATAGCAGGGATGCTGAATTATCCCATAGAAGTCTGTTCACAGAATTGACATGTCCCTGATCTCTTGGAGCTTTAAGGACTTGTTTTAACTCCAAGGTACGATCATTCCAAATTCGAATTTCTTTATCTCTACCGGCACTAATCAAAACTTCATTAGGTCCATTTACCAAATGATTGATTGTAGCGGCATGTGCAGGAACAACATGTTCCAAGGCATAATCATTCCTATTCCAGCATTTAATAAAATTGTCTCTCGAACCACTAAACAAGGTTGCACCATCCTTAGATAAACAAAGGGTGAATACAGAGTTGGCATGAGCTTCTTCCTTAGTGTGTATCAACGTCATTGATTTTGCATCCAAAACATAGATGTTTCCATCGCTGGATCCGATATAAACCGTATCTTCAACTCTTGAAAACAAGGCTGTTCGAAGGGCACTATCCGATAGCTGGATAAATAAAGGAGATTTTGGATTTTGCCAAGACCACACTCCAAGCCGACCATCTCCACCAAGACTTAAAAATCGATCGCCTAAATCCTCGATAGCATAGATTCCTTTTGTGTGCGCTTTAAAATTAAATCGCTCTGCACCCTCCTGAATCCATTGTAGATTTCCATCCAGATTACCAGTAAGAAAAACTTGTTTCTCTGCTATACACAGCATTGCATATACAGAAGTATTGATACGTGCTACCAAACGGCCATCTTCCTTATTATGATCTTCCCAATGAACCAACATGCCATCGCTTCCACAGCTATAAAATCCTCGAGAACTATCTTTTGACAAACAGAAGACTGCTCCATTATGGCCTAAAAATTGTTTTTTATGTCTAAACTTGGGTATCATTGTATGGTCATTATTCAAGCGATTAATTCTCGGATAATGGAAAATAAGCAATATGCCGTTAATAGTTAAAGAAAAAATAAGCCCGTATTCAGAATATTTCATTTGGCACATTACCGAGGAGGAAGAATTCTTTCTGGATCAATTGGTTTTGGATGAATTCGAGCAAGAATACCATGATAAATTAATTGAAACAAAAAGAAAGGAATTTTTGGCATGCAGATACTTACTCCATCTTGCCACAGGAGAAGAGCAGCGTGTATTTCTGGATATAAGTAAAAGTGGGAAGCCCTTTCTACAGAATAGAGCCTATGAAATTAGTCTTTCGCATTCGGCATCTTATGTTGCAGTTGTACTTTCGGACCGACTTGTCGGGATAGATATACAGCAGATGAATCCAAAACTTGAACGTATAAAAGGGAAATTTATTTCTGAAGAAGAATTTGGCTGGTATGATGGTCAAATCAATACTGACATCGTTCATCATTTCTGGGGAGCAAAAGAAGCCCTATTCAAGGCATACGGAAATGGCAAGGTTGAATTCAGAAGAGATCTAAAACTGACCCGATTACCCAATGATTTAAAAAAAGGGTGTGGATTGGGTAAGGTAATCAAAGATGATCTGAAAGCAGACTTCGATATTCACTGCCGAAAGATCGAAGACTACTTTATAGCCATAGCAGAACAAAAAAAGGAGAGCTAATCGCTCTCCTTTTTTTGTTTAGTTAGTGGATTTCCACTTTATAGTACATCCAACTGCTTTCGTAAAATCAGGACTAGGCTTCTTGCCTGCCTTTAGCGCTGAAATAGCATCCGAAAGATAAAACTCGCTTGCTTCTTGAGCATCATTTGCGTTATTATCAATAGCACCAATATACTGTACCGTTCTATTTTTATCCAAAAGATAAACGTGTGGTGTATGCGTTGCACCATATGCTGTTGCAATCTCCTGTGTTTCATCATACAGATAAGGGAAATCAAACCCTTTATCCTTAGCACGTACTTTCATCTCTTCAAAAGAATCTCCAGGTCTTCTGTTGGCATCATTTGGATTGATTGCTACAACAGGATAGCCCATTGATGCATATTTTTTATTGGCAGCAATGATACGATCCTCATACTTTACAGAGAAAGGGCAAGTATTACAAGTAAAAACTACTATATAACCTTCGGCATCATCTATATCTGCAAGTGACATCATCTGCCCATCAATATTTTTCAATTTAAAATCAGGAGCAGTATCTCCAACCTTTAATCCTCCTTCTACAAAGGAGCTAAACAGCAGTCCCACAAGACCTGCTAAAAAAACTAAAGAAAGTTTTGTTCTCATAATTATTTGTGTTTGAAATCTAACAGATTATCAATTTACTAACAGCATTTAGCTTTAGCAAGTTTTAAAACGATTTAGAAAGCTAATTATTGTCTAATCTGTATTATCTCTTATTTGAGGGCCTGAAGAATCAGATCATTCAGCTCTTCACTGGATTCAAAACTACTTGTTGCCACAAGCTTGCCTTTTGGCCCCATAATAACGGTAACAGGTATTGCACCTGACCATTCCGGACTGACCTTGTCTATCCAGGCATTATAGTCCATATCCCAAAGATTATATTGATCACCAGGCAGTGGATTTTTCTCAAGGAAGGGTAATAATTTTGACTCGTATTGGTTCTTAAAATCCAAGGAAATAAAAGAAAACTTTACATTCTTATTCTTGAACGTGGTACTAGCTTCAACAAAATAGGGTAATTCAGCCACACAAGGGCCACACCAAGTTGCCCAAAAATTGATCACATGTACCTCTTCTGATTTTGAATTGAACATGTTCTCAATTTCAGCAAATTTCTTTACTACAACTACTTCTTGAGCTTGTGCAAAGAAGCCAATACATCCAAATAGAGCTATTAAAAAATATCTAACCATTAATCTTATATTTTAAACCAAGCTTCTCCAGTCCGATAACAAAATCGTTATCTACTTCAACAAGGTATTCCTTAGAGTACATTTGTAGCTTTTGACGATTCACACTATCAATTAATTGGAATCTTAGTTTATGTTGTCCTTTTTTGGTCTTCACAAGTGTTTCTAACTCATCAATAAGCTCATCGGTTAAACGTTCGACAGCTATATTTATTTTGATAGAATTGGTCATATCCTGACCTACAGATTCAAGTAGGGAAACCTCACGAACTTTGAACTGCATCTCATTACTGTTCCAGCGTTTTTCCATTCCACCTTTCAAGAATAGACTCTGACCAACTTCTAATAATGCTTTGAAATTCTGGTAGTCCTCTTTAAAAAGTACAAATTCAAGAGATCCATTAAAATCCTGAATAACAAACTTACCCCAACCCGTTCCCTTCTGAGAGATACGATGTTGAGCCTCCTGAACAATACCCGCAATTTTGATATCCTTAGAAGTAGAGTTCATAACCTGCTCAAGACTCATGTTGGTAAACTGATCGATCTCTACACGGAAATCATCCAAAGGGTGACCTGAAATAAAGATTCCTGTCACTTCCTTTTCTTTATTCAACTTCTCGATCAATGGCCAAGGATTGATCTTTGGCAATTTCGGTTCAGGAATCATAATTTCATCAGAACCTCCAAACAAAGAAGTTACTGCTTCCTTTGCTTGATTCTTATAAGCTGCACCATATTTCAAAAGATGCTCCAGATAAGTAGAATATTTATCAGACTCCTCAAAGTATACGGATCTTGGAAGTTCCTCAAATCGATCGAAGGCTCCACCAAGTACCAAGGATTCCATCACCCTTTTGTTCACAGAACCCATTGCCAATCTCCTAACCATGTCGTAAACAGAAACAAAACCTCCATTTTCTTTACGTTCAGTCAGAATCTCCGAAACAGGTCCCTCTCCTACTCCTTTAAGAGCTGTCAGACCAAAACGTATTTGTCCTTCCTGATTTACGGAGAAGTCCGAGTAAGACTCATTGATATCTGGTCCAAGCACAGTCAATCCCATGCGCTTACATTCTTTTAGGAAGAAGGTCACCTTAGAGATATCACTCTTGTTGTTCGTAAGCACTGCCGCCATAAATTCAGCTGGGTGGTGTGCTTTCAGATAAGCCGTTTGGAATGCTACAAAAGCATAACAGGTAGAGTGAGACTTGTTGAAGGCATAGGATGCAAATGCCTCCCAATCCTTCCAAACTTTTTCCAATTTTTGTTTATCATGACCATTTTTTTCACCTCCTTCGATGAAAAGCGGGTGTAACTGATCAATCAGTTTCTTTTTCTTTTTACCCATGGCCTTACGCAGCATATCTGCCTGACCCTTGGTAAAGTTTGCTAACTTTTGGGATAGAAGCATCACCTGCTCCTGATAGACTGTAATACCGTAAGTCCCTTGTAGATACTCCTGCATATCATCCAAATCATACACGATTGGAGAGCGACCGTGTTTACGGTTAATGAACTCTGGAATATATTCCAGCGGTCCAGGACGATATAAGGCATTCATTGCAATAAGATCCTCGAAAGTAGTTGGAATCAACTCTTTCATATACTTCTGCATACCAGCGGACTCGTACTGGAAGATACCAATCGTTTCTCCTCGCTGGAAAAGCTCATAGGTCTTTTCATCATCCAAAGGAATATCATCGGGATCGATTTCTATGCCCTTGGTTTTTGCAACGATCTTGATTGCGTTTTTAATCACGGTCAGGGTCTTAAGCCCCAAGAAATCCATTTTCAATAATCCGGCAATCTCAGCTACTGAGTTATCAAATTGCGAGATCAGCATATTGGATCCCTTATCCACCTTTACTGGAACATATTTGGTAATATCATCCGGTGTAATAACCACACCACAAGCGTGAATACCGGTATTTCGAACGGAACCTTCCAGCTTTTTCGCCAATCGCAACATCTCTCCTACCTGATCCTGACCATCTGCCAAGGATCTAAACTGATAGGCTTTTTCAATATCCTCTGCATTCATCGCTCCTTTCAACTTAGGATCAATGTCTCCGTCAGCAAGTACTTTCCCCAATGAAGCTTTCATATTCTGAGGGAATACTTTTGCTACCCGATCTACTTCAGGAAGCGGAATATCCATTACACGACCTACATCACGAATAGAGGATTTTGCAGCCATAGTACCATAGGTAACAATTTGTGCCACCTGGTTTTGACCATATTTATCGATTACATAATCGATTACCTTTTGACGACCTTCATCATCAAAATCAATATCAATATCGGGAAGTGATACCCTTTCCGGATTCAGAAAACGTTCAAATAGTAGATCATACTTAATGGGATCCACGTTCGTAATACCAATACAATATGCAACAGCTGAACCTGCCGCAGAACCACGTCCTGGTCCTACCGAAACGCCCATTTCTCTTGCTGTAGTAGTAAAATCTTGTACAATCAGGAAGTATCCGGGATACCCTGAATTTTCAATAACTTTCAACTCAAAGTTAAGGCGCTCCTCAATCTCAGGCGTAATTGTCTTGTATCTTTTCCTTGCACCTTCAAAGGTGATATGCCTAAGGAAATCATCCTGTGTTTTGAATTGCTGAGGCAATGGGAATGCAGGAAGTAATACATCTCTAACCAAGGTTACTTTATCAACCTTATCATAGATCTCCAAGGTATTATCAAGAGCTGCGGGTACATCACCGAAAAGTTGATTCATCTCCGCTTTAGTCTTCATGAAGAAATCTGAAGAAGGGAATTTGAATCGTTTGCTTTCCTCTAATAAAGCTCCAGTGTTTACACAAAGCAAAATATCATGCGGCGTCCAATCCTCTTCTTCCACATAGTGCGCATCATTCGTACAAATCACTTTTAGGTTGTACTTCTTTGCAAGTGCAATTAGTTTTTGGTTGATATCTTCCTGACTGATACCTAAGCCATCTATATTTTCAAGACCACGGTGTCTTTGAATTTCAATGTAAAAATCATCGCCAAAACGCTCCATCCACCACTTACACAATTCCTCTGCTTTTTCATCTTGGCCATGCATAAAGGCCTGCGGAATCTCTGCACCAATACAACAACTGGTTGCAATCAAGCCTTCGCTATATTTATCTAGTAGCTCTTTATCAATTCTTGGAAATTTAGAATACAAACCTTCGATAAAACCAAGAGAACAAAGCTTAGATAGATTCTCATATCCTTTTTGATTCTTAGCCAATAAAAGTTGATGGTATCGTTTGTCTTTTTCATTCTTGGCTCTGGAAAATGCCTTACGATGACGATCCTCTACCAAATAGAACTCACAACCTATGATCGGCTTAAGATCTCTACGCTCCGCTTCTGCAACAAACTTGAAGGCACCAAACATGTTACCGTGATCGGTAAGAGCAACACCTTTTTGACCATCAGCCTTTACTTTATCCATCATGGCACCGATCTCGCTGGCACCATCGAGGAGAGAAAACTGAGTATGACAATGAAGGTGTAAAAAGTCTTGCATGCTGAGATAGATTGTATGGTAAAAATTAGGAGATTCGGAATCCCTAATATAGGCCTTTTAGGAGACTTAGACAAAGTCAAATTAGACCCTCCAATGTATTTAACAACTTACATGTGGTGGTTGGTTTCAAGATATTTTATACAATCATAACAATCCATTCACAATCAGTTAACAATACAATAGCACCTTTGCAGAAAATATAGAAATTAAGTGAAAAGAATCTTGCCCTTAGTCGTAATTTCAGATATCCATTTAGGGACTTATGGATGTCACGCAGACGAGTTGCTAGCATACCTGAATAGCATAGAGGTCGAGACACTTATTATAAATGGTGATTTCATTGATTTTTGGCAATTCAAAAAAAGTTATTTCCCTGAATCACATTTAAAGGTTATTCAGAAGATCATCAAGATGTCCACAAATGGAACCAAGGTCTTCTACATTACCGGTAATCATGATGATCGATTACGCAGTTTTTCTGATGTTTCACTTGGTAACATTCATCTTAGAGACAAGTTAATTCTTCGCTTGAACAATGAAAAATATTGGATATTCCATGGTGATGTATTCGACGCTTCAGTAAGGATATCTCCTTTACTTGCTAAAATGGGAGGCAAGGGTTATGACTGGCTTATTGTCTTAAACAGATGGGTAAACAATATCAGAGTAAAACTTGGTTATCCTAAAATGTCCTTTTCCAGAAAGATCAAGAGTAGTGTTAAGAAAGCGGTGAAATTCATTGGAGACTTTGAAAAACTAGCTTGTAATCTGGCAGCAAAGCAAGGCTATGATTATGTGATTTGTGGGCATATACACGAAAGTGCGAACAGGATTGAAGATACACCAAATGGCAAGGTACACTATTTGAATTCGGGTGATTGGGTGGAAAGCCTTACAAGTCTGGAATACGACAATCACAAATGGACTGTTTTTAATTTCATGGATTCTGCGTTGTATGATGGATTTGAGGTAAAGCAAAAAGCCCAAGCAGAGGAGTTGATTTCCAAGAGTTCCATTGAAGATGTACTCAAACAAGAAGATCAAAGCATAGTTGACTTTTTAAATATCATCAAAAACTAAATCTTGCCAATTCCGCTGTCTTTTGTATATTGGTTTTAAACAAGTATACCAATGACCAATATCGATGATATTGTCATCAATTTTGATGATAGCAATCTGTTTGTATTAAATATTATCCTTGCTTTTCTGATGTTCGGAGTTGCACTTGATATCAAAGTCAAAGACTTCCAACAATTATTTAAAGCTCCAAAAATTCCACTTATTGGTCTTTTTAGTGAGTACATATTTCTACCACTACTTACCCTTGGGCTTATTGCTGTAATAAAACCATATGCATCCATTGCACTTGGCATGGTACTCGTATCGGTGTGCCCGGGAGGATCGGTCTCTAACTTTATGGTTCACTTGTCAAAAGGAAATGCAGCTCTTTCGGTTTTATTAACCTCTTTTACCACCGCATCTGCGATTATCCTGACTCCTATTGCTTTCAGCTTTTGGGCAAGTATAAATCCGATCACTTCTGAATTGCTACAAACCCTGAATGTAGATCCAGAGAAGATAATCAAAACGGTTATTTTCCTGATATTCATCCCTGTTTCCGCAGGTATGTTTATAAACCATAAATACCCCAAACTGACAGAGAAGATCAAAAAACCAATTGCGAATATCTCCATGTTGATCTTTCTTGGGTTTGTAACAGTTGCATTGGTTAATAACTACAGTAAAATGCAGGATTATCTGCACACCGTCTTCTTTATTGTACTTATCCACAATGGACTGGCATTACTTGGTGGATATCAGATTCCAAGACTATTCAAGTTGAGCAAAAAGAACTCAAGAGCTATTGCTATTGAAACTGGAATTCAAAATTCTGGTCTTGGCTTAGTCCTGGCCTTACAGGTCTTTAATGGTCTTGGAGGTATGGTACTAATCTTAGC
>OMKD01000272.1 GCA_900299495.1 Sphingobacteriales bacterium | reverse complement strand
CTACACCAGAGGTAGAATATCCTTTTACATTGCAAACAGCAATTTTTAGTGCTTTTGCTGCCTGAATATCTACATTGTCAAAGCCTGTAGCTGAAATACAGATCAGTTTAAGCTTAGGCAATTTTTTTAAAAGAGATTGGTCAAGTTTAACCTTGTTGACAATAAGTATATCTGCATCCTTTGATCGTTCAACAACCTGATTGGGTGCTGTACGATCATAGATGTTTAGCGTTCCAAATGTTTCAATTGCTTCCCACGTCAAATCTCCAGGATTCAAGGTGGAACCGTCCAGGATGCAGATATTCATATTTACTTATTTAATCCGTTTAATGCCCAGTTGTACTCAACATAAATAACTTCTGCATCTGAGGCTACACGAACATTGGTGTATTGATCAACATATTTAGTGATTACTCCAAAATCAGAAGCATACCATTCGAAGATCTTTGAAATCCTTAATTGATTCGGAGCAACAGTATTGAAGTTCTTATTCTGTATGAATTTGGTTGTTTGATTTTGTAGCTGAGTTTCCAGAGTAGCTCCATTATATGCAGCATTTAACAATGGAGGACAAGATTTTGCCGCACAATTTACCGCAAAGTGAATTCTCGGTTCATTAAATTCAGGTCTGATGATCTTGTTCTCAATATGATTTAAACTATAGGTGTTTTCTCCAAGTTTGATCCATTCGACATCCCAAGCCTTACCACTGTTTATGTCCATGATAGATTTTACAGGCATGTTATCAAGGATCAGTTTGATGGTGAACGCATTATATGCATTGATCCAATATGCAAGCTTATCATTTCTTTTCCAAGAAGATTTGGGGTGATTTGCTTTAAGCGTAGCAAGATATTTATCCAGTTTAGCTTCATCCTTTTTGAATGCAGCATAATTGACTACACCTGTATTAGTCACATGAGACTTTAGTAGGTTGTCAAATACCTGATGAGATACCTGAGCTGTTGACTCGGTATTGATCAACAAAAACAGAAATCCTGTAGCAAAAAATGAAATAAGTCGATTCATTGATTCGTATTTTATATTAAGTATAACTGAATTGCCCCAAATATGATATTTATTCGAGACTATTTAGCAATAATTTAAAGAAGTCTTAATTTCATCTTAATAGTATCAATCTTTTCCTAGAAAGAACAATATTGAATAAAACTCCTCACTATGCGTATTCAATGCTCATTAATTTTTCTCCTATTCACAGTTCTGGTCCATGCTCAAGAAGACAAGAGCAACTCGGATAAAAATAACTCAAATAAATCTTATGAGGAATCTATGGCAGCCAAAACAGCTCGTTTGCTTATTTCTGATCAATTTCACCTCAATGAGCAGGAGTTATTAAGGATAGAGTATGAGTTTGAAGGGGTGTTTATGCAACAGATTGATGATTTAATGGCAATGCGTCTTCAATCTTCCTCAGGACAAAGTACAGCATCTGAATATTATTCCAAGATGCTGAATGCGTATTCAGAGCCTGTTGGTCAAATCATAAATGGTAAGCGTGAAGGTCTTTGGGTCTTTAATGAAGATAATGGAGAAATGGTCAAAGGATATTATCAAAATGATCTGATGCATGGACTATGGCAATTTTATTATAGTGAAGATGTGAAACGCATGGAGGGTCGATATGAAAAAGGACTTCTCGATGGAATTTGGATATATAATCGTGCAGACGGTTCATTGAGAAGAAGCATTGAGTGGGAGCATGGGCAACAAAATGGATACGATCGCTTTTTCAATGAAAAGGGTGTTTTAATAGAACTAACGGAGTATACTCTTGGACAAAAATGGGGTGTTTATCAAAAATATAATGATTTGGGAGTGCTATTGGAGAAGGCAGAGTATATGTCAGGTGAGTTTCACGGAGAACGAGTGCGATATCACGCGGATGGTTCTTTAACGAATTTGGAAACTTACAAATTTGGAAATTTGGATGGATATTTTGAGGTCTATGGCAGTAACGGAAAGCTAAGAGTAAAAGGGTATTTTGATCAAAATCTAAAAACAGGAAAATGGCATTACTACTACAGGAATGGTAAGATTGCTATTAAAGGGTCTTATGTAAAAGGTAAAAAATCAGGGGATTGGGTCTATTTTGGAACCTACTTGCCCTATTTGAAGAAAGGTTCTTACGATCAGGATCTACTGGTAGATGATTGGAAGTATTTTGTAGACTAACTTTGACTTAAGTCTTGTGTTTGTAAAACCAATATCCAATTAGAAAACTGATTTTACAAAAAAACTTTTATGATTATTTTTGCAATTAATCTTGGTTTTAGCTGAAATAAAAATACCTTTCCTGTCATTTGAGCATAATGTGGGAGCTTTTTAGCTTTACAGTAGGTTTTAACCTAGTTTGATATAATGAAATCTAAGAAATGTCAGTAATAGTTAAGGATCTTGTCAAGATCTTTGGAGAGCAGCGTGCTGTAGATTCGATTTCCTTTGAAGCAAAGAAAGGGGAGGTCCTTGGATTTTTAGGTCCAAATGGTGCTGGTAAATCAACAAGCATGCGAATGATAGGTGGCTTTATTCCACCGAGTTCAGGCGAAATATCTGTTTGTGGGATTAATGTATTAGAGGATTCCCTGGCATCAAGAGCTAAGATTGGGTATTTGCCGGAGTCAAATCCGCTGTATTTTGATATGTATGTAAAGGAATATTTGCACTTCGTTGCATCTATTCATAAGATCAAGAATAAGAAGGCAAAGATTGCGGAGGTGATTGAAATGACAGGCTTGGGTAGAGAGCAAAAGAAGTTGGTCGGTACCTTGTCCAAAGGATACAAACAGCGTGTAGGTCTTGCACAGGCTATGATTCATGATCCAGAGGTGTTGATTTTAGATGAACCGACTTCCGGTCTTGATCCGAATCAATTAGCCGAAATCAGAAATCTTATAAAAAGGCTGGGCGAAGAAAAGATAGTAATCTTCTCGACGCATATCATGCAAGAGGTAGAAGCCCTATGTGATCGTGTAGTGATCATCAACAAAGGAAAACTAGTGGAAGATTCTAATCTTGCTGATCTGCATGCAAAGCATCAGCAAGGCGGATTACTTCAGTTACAGACCAAAGGTTCGCTCAATAGAAAATTGATCGATGATTTTGCAGGTATAGAGTTCTTAGAGGATTTGGGAATGAATAAGTACAAGCTGAGCTTTACTGCGAAGAAAGATCTTAGAGCATCCTTTATGCAACATCTTCAGTCCAATGATGTAAGCGTATTGGAGTATGCTCCTAAAGAAGTACCTATGGAGCAAATATTTCAGAAACTTACTCAATAGGATCATGATAAAATATACTTCGGTTGTTTGTTGTTTTTTGATATTTATTTGCACTGCTTCAGGGCAGTTGTTAAATGGAGACTTCAGATTTGCAGATGGTCTTTACCATACGCATGAAGCATTATTAAAAAATCAACCGGATTTAGAATCGGATACCAGCCGTTATGAAATCATTAGTAGTGGAAGTACAGGTAATTTATTTGCAGCCTTGAAAGGGGATGAGTTAATTAGTTTAGACCATTTTGATTCTATATTATATATAGTGGAGAATGGAAGGGTTTATATCAATGCAGATGAAGATCTAAGGAGACTACACCGCTTTGTTTTACTTTCTGTTCAGGGTAAGATTGGATTATTTGAGCGTGATTATGAAGAAAAGGTTGTTGTTCCGATCAAGGCCTATAATCCATTAAATGGTCAGCCGTTCAGAAGTGGTGAGATTGAAAAGAAAGTTCGAACAACGATTCCATATTTGTTGGTGTTTGAGACGGGTAAGTTTATGCCATTTACGTATCGCAATTTCCTGGGTTTGATATCAGATGACAAGGAACTTGTGAACCAGGTCTTGGAGATAGATACTGAAGATAGAAATGAGAAGCTTTATAAGTGCTTACTCATTTATAATGATAGAAATAGTTTTGACTTAGAAAATAACAATGATTAAAGCGTATGCTTAGTGTATTTAGGAAAGAGTTACAGGCCTTTTTCAGTTCTTTAATTGGATATGTGGTCGTTGGGGTATTCCTGATCGTGATGTGGTTGATCATGTGGTTTTTTACAGATACCAGTTTGTTGAATCAAAATTTAGCAACGATGGGGCAGTTGTTTCATCTCGGTCCACTGATTTTTGTGTTTCTGATTCCTGCGCTTACTATGCGTAGTTTTTCTGAAGAAAGACAAAAAGGGACGATAGAGTTTCTTTCGACAAAGCCTTTGACTGATTTGCAAATCACAATGGGGAAGTATTTGGCTTGTCTGGTGCTGGTATTATTTGCGATACTTCCTACAGTGATTTATTACTACACCATTTATAACCTTGGATTGACCGCAGGTAATTTGGATTCAGGAGCCATAATGGGTTCCTATTTCGGATTGTTTTTACTCGGTGCAGTTTTTGTAGCAATCGGTGTATTTGCATCTTCTTTAGTTAAGGACCAGGTGGTTGCCTTTGTTTTGGCGACATTCCTATGTTTTCTTTTCCATTGGGGATTCTTCTTTATTTCTGAGTTGCCATTCTTTTTTGGTAAATCAGATTTGTTTATTCAGCGTTTGGGTATTGATTTTCATTATAGCTCCATAAGCAGAGGAGTGATTGATATCAGGGACCTAGTTTATTTTTTTAGTGTGATCGTATTGTTTATAGCTTCTACGGTGACTTCACTTGGAAGTAGAAGGTGGTAATATTAGGGATATGAAAATGAAAAATTCAAGAAAAGCAGCAGCGTTTATAAACCTGGGTCTTTTATTCATAGCCCTTTTCTTTATAAATGTATTAGTTAATTCCAGCCTGGGTGGACTGAGAAGATACACCTACTTCGATCTTACGGAGGATAAACGATTCTCTCTTACAGAAGGGACAGATAGAATCCTTCAAAAGATGACAGAGAAGATCGAGAATTCCAATGAAGGCGTGGAAGGTGATTTTGAACAGGGAGGTATTTTTATTCAAGTACTACTAGAAGGCGATTTTCCGGCAAATTTCAAGAGACTTCAGGAATCTACAAGAGAACTGCTGGATGAATTCAGGGTGAAAACTGGTATCATCGAGTATGCCTTTATGGATGTGAATGATGGAACTCCGGAGGAGGTAACTGATCGTGTAGAAAGTCTTTCAAAAATCGGGGTGACTCCAACTATGTTCCGTCTTAAAGAAGTTAGTGGGACAGCTGAACGTCGTGTTTTCCCATGGGCTATAGTTCGTTTTGCGGGACAAAGTATTCCTGTAAATCTTTTAGAAGAGCAGGGGCAATTAGGTGCCGACGCCGTGCTGAATAAATCCATAAATCTATTGGAGTTTAAATTTGCACAGGCTATCCGGAAATTATACGATAACAGACGTCAGGTTGTAGCATTTACAAAAGGGCATGGAGAGCTGACTGAATTGCAGACAAAAGATTTGAGAAGAACCATACGTCCTAATTATGATCATGGTTCCATTAGTTTGGAACAGTCAACTTACATTCCGGAAGAGATCGATTTGGTTGTAGTTGCAAAACCACAAACCCCATTTAGCGAAAAAGAAAAATTCCAATTGGATCAGTATGTAATGAATGGCGGTAAGGTCATTTGGTTGATTGATAAAGTTGGTGTTTCCTTGGATAGTCTGAACTATGGATCAGAGGGGACTTTTGTCCCAAGGCCTATAGAAACGGGACTTGAAGATTTATTTTTCAAATATGGGATTCGCTTTGAACCTGGGCTTATCAGGGATATGCAGAGTTCAAAATTCCCTCTTGTTGTGGGTCAAACAGGTGGGCAACCACAAATGGAATTATTCAATTGGCCATATCACACACTGGCTGTATCAGCATCGCAGCATCCAACAGTAAAGAGTCTTGATCAGGTGAATTTCCTGTTTCCAAGTAAAATCGATACCAGTATTCAAACAAAGACTGAGCTTACAAAAACAGTTCTTTTTAGTTCTTCGGTGAACTCTAATGAGCAGTTTATTCCGGTTAGACTGAGTTTTGATGCGGTACATAGTGTTGGAGATCCCAACCTATTCAGAGGTGGACCTTATCCATTGGCCGTTCTTGTCGAAGGTACATTCCCTTCCCTGTACGAGAACAGGATAACAGATGAAATGCGAGCAGGGCTTGCTTCAATCGGTCAGGAATTTAAAACAAGAAGCGACGAGGGCGGTAAAATGATCTTCGTATCTGATGGTGATCTTGCTGCTAATGTGATTTCTGATCCTCAGAATGAAAGAGTATTCCCATTGGGATATAATCGTTATGATAAAAGACAATATGCAAACAGGGATTTCCTAGTTAATGCTATTGAGTATATGATGGATGATTATGGTTTGATCGACTCAAGAGGAAAGGAGCTTAAGCTCCGTTTGTTGGACGTGCAGAAAACCAGAGATCAGAAAACGTACTGGCAATTGGTCAACCTTTTAGTTCCTATTGTATTTATATGCCTTGTTGGACTTGGCTTTTTCTTATGGAGACGCTACAATTTCTCAAAATAGATGAACATGAAAAAAAACACACTTTTATTGGCTGGTTTGGTTATTATCCTAGGCGGACTGGTTTATTATTTTCAGGTATTGAAGGATGATTCAAAATCATTGACAGATGGAAAAGAATGGCAGCGTTCTTTTGCAATTGAAGATCCATCTCAAATTGAGACAATTTTTATTTCTAAGCTAAATGGTCTTCAGATCAAATTGACCAGAGCAGGGGAGAACTGGAGGGTCAACGATAAGTATATGGCGAACCCAAATGTAATGAAGACGCTTATGAATGCGGTTACAAAATTGGAATTGCAACGTACGCCTATTGCTAAGGAGTCTAAAAATATAATTAAAAGTTTGTCTGCTAATGGTACGAATGTAAAGTATCTAGATAAGGAGGGTAACATTATCAAGGCTTATTTTCTTGGTGGGGCAGACTTGGAAGGAACAGGTACAGAGATTCTTATGGAAGGAGCTAAACAGCCTTACATTGTTAATGTGCCTTATTTTCAAGGTGTCTTGAGTGTACGCTTTAACCGTCCTGAAATTGAGTGGAGAGATCGTGCGGTTTTCAGAATGGACCCAGAAACGATTCAGGAAGTTAGTATTCAGTATCCTAAACAAAAATCTAAGTCTTTTAAGCTTTCGAAAGAAAATGGCGATTACTTCGTAGAGCAATACTTTGATCTAACAGGAGCAGGTAAAAAGAAGGTCAATGAAAATATTGCAGATAGCTACTTGGATGAATTCAATGTGAAGATTGCTGAGGCAATTGAAAATGAATATACAGGTAGAGACTCCATTCTTGCGACTGTTCCGTTTTGTAAAATGGAGGTTAAGCTTGATGATGATCAAACCAAGACTGTTACTTTTTATGATATAAAGAGTCGTTATGCCTCGGGTAAAGTAAAATCCGAAAAGGTAGAACGCTTCCTTTGTCTTGTTGAACCAGAAGATGATTT
>OMKD01000271.1 GCA_900299495.1 Sphingobacteriales bacterium | reverse complement strand
TTAGATTTTTTTTCAAATGCAAACACTGTCTGCATGAAAATAATTTGATTGGCATTTTATGTTTATATTGCGTCATCAGTTTGATCTCAAATTAAACAAAGAACAAAGTAGGAAAATCAATAATTGTTACTGCATTGTCAGGAGCAATCAAAATATCGTAAACGGATAAAATGTCAGAGGTCCTTAGCATACACGGAGAAGAAAAAAAACTTATCCAGCGGGCTTATCGCCAATTGCTGAAAACTATCGATTCAAAGATGGAAGGGGATGATGCTATCAATTTACGTCACGCCTACGAACTTGCCGTCGAAGCTCATTCAAAACAAAGAAGAAAATCAGGAGAACCTTATATTTTACATCCAATTGAAGTTGCACGTATATGCAGTGAGGAAATTGGATTGGGTCCAACTGCTGTGATTTGTGCATTGCTTCATGATGTAGTGGAAGATACACCGGTAACGCTGGAGCAAATCAAAGATATGTTCGGAGAGCGTGTAGCAAAGATAGTAGATGGATTGACAAAGCTAGACGGCTCCTACGATTCTGGAAGTCCGCAGGCCGAAAATTTCAAAAAGGTATTATCTACTCTGGTTGAAGATGTTCGTGTTGTTTTAATTAAAATGGCCGATAGACTTCATAACATGCGAACCTTGGGTGCTATGCCTAGGCATAAGCAATTGAAGATTGCAGCAGAGACTACATATATATATGCCCCTTTAGCACATAGGTTAGGGCTTTATGCCATTAAGACTGAGTTTCAGGATTTGAGTATGAAAATCACCGATCAAGAACCTTATTTCGAGATTGCTAAGAAACTTCAGGAAACTAAGACGGACCGAACAAAATATATCAACGAGTTTATTCAGCCACTTACCAATCGATTGGATAAACTGAATATTCCTTATCGTGTTTTTGGAAGACCTAAATCCATCTATTCGATATGGAGCAAGATTAAAAACAAGAACGTACCCTTCGAAGAAATTTATGATCTCTTTGCGGTACGTATAGTTATTAATACTGAACGGGCAAATGAAAAATCAGCCTGTTGGCAGATTTATTCAGAAATCACAGATGTCTACTTACCAATCCCGGAACGTCTTAAGGATTGGGTGACAACACCTAAGTCAAATGGATATGAATCCTTGCACACCACTGTTATCGGTCCGAAAGGAAGATTTGTGGAAGTACAGATTCGTTCAGAGCGGATGGATGAAATAGCAGAACGTGGCTTTGCAGCACACTGGAAGTATAAAGATTCAGGAGGAGGTTCCGATGTTTATCAGGTATGGTTAGATAATATCAGGGATATTCTTGAAAATCCAATTTCTGATGCATTAGAATTCTTAAGTGATTTTAAAACGAATCTTTTCAATGAAGAAATTTATGTCTACACGCCAAATGGTGATTTAAAGATATTACCAAAAGGTGCTACAGCTCTTGATTTTGCATTTAGTATTCACTCTGATGTAGGTTCTAAAGCGACAGCCATCAAGGTTAGTAACCGACTTGTTCCTATGGGATATAAACTTAGGAATGGAGATCAGGTAACTGTGATCACTAAGAAAAATCAAAAACCAACAGAGGATTGGTTGAAGATGGTAGTTACAGGTAAGGCCAGGTCAAAAATCAGAGCTTCCCTAAAAGAAGATCGTCGAATAAAATCTGACTTTGGAAAAGAAGCGCTCCAACGAAAACTTAAAAATCTAAAGGTTGATTTCGAGGAGAACGTTGATTTTCTGGTAAAACATTTCAAGTTTACCAAGCGTATGGATTTGTATTATGCAATCCATATGGAAGAAATCAAGCTCAATGAAGATTTAAAAATCTTTGTTGTAGACGGAAATAAATTAGCTTATAAAGAAGAGGAAGTTCAGAAGCCAACAGAAGCAGAAGTAAAACAAACAACTTTCTGGTCACCGGAAATGAATAAGTCTAAGCTTATCATTAATGGAGAACCTGCGGACAGATTTAAATATTCTTTTGCTTCTTGTTGTAATCCTGTAAACGGAGATCCAATATTCTCTTTCCTAACAGCAAACTCTGGTCTTAAAATTCATCGTGCTAATTGTCCCAATGCCACACACTTGATGGCAAACTTTGGTTACAGAATATTAAAAGCAGAATGGACTAATGTTGGCGCAACTAATTTTGTAGTTGATCTTAAGATCACTGGTATTGATACAGGTGTAGGTATTATTGAACAACTTACGCATACTATTTCTTCTCAGCTGGGGGTAAATATACGTTCCTTCAATATCAAAGGGGAGGAGGGTGTTTTCGAAGGTCGAATAAGCCTAGTTGTTAATAACACGGTGATGTTAAATGATACCATCAATGCCCTTCTTAAAATGGATATGGTTTCTACAGTTTCCCGCTTAGGTTAGAATCTATTTATCTTAATATTTGTTCTATTATTTTCTATGACAAAATGTTTTAACTTTGTCTTAGTTATTTATTGCATTTAACGTAATTGAATTTCATTTATCGTGAAGAAACAGGAAGATATAATACAAGAAGTTAAAGATATTTTTGCGGGACACCTTGCGAAAATGTCGCTTCGTAAAACTCCTGAACGTTTTGCTATCCTTGAAGAGATCTATAAAAGAAACGATCACTTTGATGCTGAGGCTTTGTATATCCATATGAAAAATCAGAATTACAGGGTTAGTAGAGCGACAGTGTACAATACTTTGGATCTGTTGGTAAATTGTGATCTTATCATACGCCACCAGTTTGATCAAAAGTTAGCACAATACGAAAAGTCCTATGGTTACAAGCAACATGATCACTTGATCT
>OMKD01000270.1 GCA_900299495.1 Sphingobacteriales bacterium | reverse complement strand
GAAGTTTTTCTTCAACTCTAATACGAAAGCATATTTACGTGCCCTTGAATCTGAGTTTGGTGAATCTTCCAATGCGATTCGTTTGGAATTGAATCGTTTTGAAAAGGCCGGAATGTTGAGTTCTTTTCTGGAAGGAAATAAGAAATTCTATTCCGCAAATACCGGACACCCCTTATTCAACGAAATCAGAAATCTGATTATCAAGCATATTGAACTTGATAAAGTCATTGATAACATCCTCAATAGATTAGGTAGTCTTAAAGCTGCTTATTTAGTGGGAAGCTTTTCAAAAGGACTGGACTCCCACTTAATCGATCTTATTCTTGTCGGTGAGGTTGATCGAGATTATTTAATCCAGCTGATTACAAAGATGGAATCTATGATCAAGCGGAAGATCAGATATATAATCTACACTGAAAAAGAGTTTGAGTCTCTTGAGCAATCTGGACAAGAGTCAGAACCTTTATTGATTTGGGCAGAAAAGAAAGCAAATCCCGATGGAAAATAATTCCTATGACCTGGTAATATGTGGGGCAGGAGCAACGGGCTTGGCAAGTGCCTGGCAAATCAGAAAACAATATCCTGATTTGAGGATTGCTGTTTTGGATAAAGAGGATAAGGTAGCTGCGCATCAGACAGGAAATAATAGTGGAGTTATCCATTCGGGAATTTATTATAAGCCGGGTGGCTCGAAAGCCATCAATTGTAGGAAAGGGTATAAGTATTTACTTGAATTTAGTGAGGCACATAATGTTCCTCACGAGGTTTGTGGAAAAGTGATCGTTGCAACACGTGAAGAGGAATTAGAGGGATTGGAAAAAATCATGCAGCGAGGTGTTGAGAATGGATTGGAGGGATTGAAGTTTTTGGATGCGGAGGAAACCAAAGCTATTGAGCCCAATGTTAATTGTATTCGGTCTATTTTTGTACCTCAAGCGGGTATTATAGACTATGAGGCACTTTGCAAAACTCTGGAAGAGCAGTTAAAAGCTTCAGGAGTCACTTTTTTGATGAGTATGGAATTGCTTGATATCAAAAGAGATAACAAGCGGGTATTGATAGAAACAAATTCCGGACAGTTATCAAGTCGCTTTTTGATTAACTGTGCAGGATTATATGCCGATACTTTAGCTGAAAAATGCGGATTTGAGCTTGATTTCAGGATTATTCCTTTTAGGGGTGAATACTATGAGTTTAAATCGGAATTTGAACATTTGGTTAAGCATTTAATTTATCCGGTTCCTGATCCTAGGTTTCCATTTCTGGGGGTTCATTTTACCAGAATGCAACGAGGGGGAATAGAAGCAGGTCCAAATGCGGTGCTTGCCTTAAAACGAGAAGGATATAAAAAGCTTGACTTTAATTTAAAAGAGTTTTTAGAAATAATGACCTATACAGGTACACTGAAACTTGGCAGAAGGCATTGGAGAAAAGGGCTTGATGAATATTACAGAAGTTTTTCCAAAAAGGCTTTTGTTCAAACTCTTAAACGTATGATACCAAGCGCAGAGGCGGATATGTTTAAGGCAGGTGGATCAGGTGTTAGAGCACAGGCTATAGATAAAGATGGAAATTTGTTGGACGATTTTTTGATTCTGGCAGATGAACAAATAATAAATTTATGTAATGCGCCTTCTCCGGCAGCAACTTCATGTTTTGCTATAGGAGAAATGGTCAGCAATCACTTTGATAAAATTTTTTCAGAATGAAAGATGTGTTTATACATCCGACAGCAATTGTAGACGAAGGCTGTAAAGTAGGTGAAGGCACAAAGGTTTGGCACTTTTGTCATCTAATGCCTAAGGCAGAGATAGGTGAGCGCTGTAGTTTTGGCCAAAATGTTTTTATTGCCAATAATGTACGTATAGGCAATAATGTTAAGGTTCAGAATAATGTTTCTATATATGAAGGTGTAGAGATAGAAGATGATGTATTTTTAGGTCCGTCTATGGTGTTTACTAATGTAATCAATCCGCGATCAGGCGTAAACAGACAGGGGCAATATGCAAGAACCCGCGTGAAAAAGGGTGCTAGTATAGGTGCCAATGCTACGATTGTTTGTGGAAATGATATCGGTGAATATGCATTCATTGGTGCAGGAACGGTAGTCACTAAAGAAGTGAAACCTTTTGCATTGATGGTCGGAAATCCAGCTCGACAGCTTGGTTGGATGAGTGCTTACGGGACTCGTTTAGAGTTTGATGAGAACGGAAATGCCACTTGCAAAGAGAGTGGAGAACAATACAAACTAATTGAAAATACTGTTAAAAAACTTAATGATTAAGCCATGTTGGATAAATTAAATTCAGGCGAAAATAAGATCGCTGTAATTGGACTAGGATATGTTGGTCTTCCAATTGCATTGGAGTTCGGAAGAAAGTTTAAGACAGTTGGTTTTGATATCAATGAACAGCGTGTGGAAATGATGAACAATAAGCAGGATCCTTCTCAGGAGCTGGATTCATCAGACTTCGAAGGAAGCGATATAGTCTTTTCAGCAAAGATCGAAGATCTGCAAGATGCAAATTTCTTTGTGGTTGCAGTACCTACACCAGTTGATGAGCACAAGGTTCCAAATCTTAATCCATTGATTTCAGCATCTAAAACGGTTGGTCAGGTTATTAAGAAAGGCGATTACGTAGTATTTGAGTCTACAGTGTATCCGGGTTGTACTGAGGAGGACTGTATTCCAATTATTGAAGAGTTGTCTGGTCTAAAAGCAGGGGTTGACTTTAAATATGGTTATTCACCAGAACGGATTAATCCGGGAGATAAGGAAAGAACTGTTACTACAATTCTAAAGATTGTATCAGGAAACGATGATGAGGCTTTGGATGTAATTGCTGATGTTTACGGAGCGATCATTACTGCTGGTGTTTATAAAGCAGCGACCGTAAAAGTTGCTGAAGCAGCGAAGGTTATTGAGAATACACAACGTGATCTTAATATCTCATTCGTAAATGAGCTTGCTATCATCTTTGACAAGATGGGGATAAATACAAAGGATGTGCTCGATGCCGCAGGAACAAAATGGAACTTCCTAAAGTTCTCACCAGGTCTTGTAGGAGGACATTGTATCGGTGTAGATCCATACTATTTGTTGCACAAATCAAAGCAAATGGGAATAGACCCACAGGTTATTCTTAGTGGTCGAAGAATCAATGACGGTATGCCAGCATTTATTGCAAAACGCTTGATTCAGATGCTTATCCAAAAAGGGAAATCTCCTCAGAATGCAAAGGTTCTAGTGAAAGGAATGACCTTCAAAGAGAACGTATCTGATATTCGTAATTCTAAAGTTGTTGATTTGATCAATGAATTGATGGATTACTCTGTAAAT
>OMKD01000269.1 GCA_900299495.1 Sphingobacteriales bacterium | reverse complement strand
TTCTATCCGGAGACACCTGTTCCTTTAGATCATAAAGATCCTTACACGCTTTTAATAGCAGTTCTGTTATCTGCTCAGTGCACAGATGAACGTGTAAATCAAGTTACTCCACATTTGTTTGAACTTGCGGATAACCCATTTGACATGGCAGCTCAGGATGTGGAAGCAATAAGACAGATCATTCGACCATGCGGCTTGTCACCTAGAAAGTCCAAAGCTATTCATGAATTATCTCATATTTTAATTGATAAGTATAATGGGGAAGTACCAAATGATATGGCTTTGCTGGAAGAATTACCCGGTGTAGGTCATAAGACTGCTAGTGTAGTGGTTTCTCAAGCTTTTGGTGTTCCAGCTTTTCCTGTAGATACGCATATCCATAGATTGGCATATCGATGGAAGTTGAGTACGGGAAAAAACGTTGATAAGACTGAAAAGGACTTAAAACGTTTGTTCAGAAAAGAGATATGGAATAAACTGCATCTTCAAATCATATTTTTTGGTAGAGAATTCTGTCCTGCAAGAGGGCATAATCCATATACCTGTCCTATATGTTGTAAATACGGAAGGAAGGAAATGTTCAAAGAATTCGATAAGAAGAATAAATGATTAGAAAGGATACCCCAATGCTAAATTGAAGTTTGGCTTTGCAATTTTGATATCATCTGATCCAATGATATGATTGAAATAGTCCCTTGGATTATACCAATATCTTTCTGCACCAATTCCTTGAATCAAATAAGGAGATCTTAACGGTAGGCCGGCATCAAGTCTTAATATAAAGTAGGTGAAATCTACTCGTAAACCTAAACCAGTATTTAGCGCATTGTGTTTTTTGAAATTTTCCCAATTTAACTGAGCAGAAGGTCTTTCAGGATCATTATAAAGGACCCAAACATTTCCAATATCCAAAAAGACAGCTGTCTCGTATTTGATTCCGGCAAGCGTAAACATATCTAGTCGATACTCTAAATTAAGTTCTGCATGTATGTCGCCTGATTGCACGAAACTGTTTGCTGCCGATTCCGGTATAACTCCACCTGGTCCAAGGCTTCTTATTAGCCATCCTCTCATACTTTCCGGTCCACCAACATAAAATTGTTTAACGAATGGTATTGAATTTGAAAATCCAACTGGTTTTGCAATACCTGAGATTAAACGAAATGAAAAGCTATTGCTATTCGAATATCTTTTAGTGTAGGTATAGGAGAAATAACTTTTTAGGTATTGAGAGAATTCGATGAAGGACTCATCCTCATCTTGGATCGGAATTCTCCAAATAACATCATCTGTACTACTAATCGTATTGTATAATGAGTTTAAGCCAAGAATCTCCAAACCGGATACTTCGAGTCCTAGACCAAAGGTCGAAGATTCACCAAATTTGGGATTCATCTTTTTGTATTGATAAGTGAAATCCCTGAATAAAAAGCCTGTGAAAAACTGCTTCGTAAAACTTGAAGCCAGATAAGCATTGTTTGCTATTACCTCATTGATGAAACGATCCTCCATTTTAGGATTGAAAAAATCCAAGCCTAGCATATCGATGTTGAAGATTCTGTTTTTTCTGTTATTTAGTTCATAACCATACTTGATATTAAAAGAATGTAGACTATAAAAATCGAAGTTTAGGATGTTGTCATAAGATATCCCCCAGTGTGTTTTGGAGTTTCTTCTGAAGTTATTATAGTTTGACTCCGAGATTAAATTCATTTTATACAACCTTTTATACATCCCTAGATAGTCTACAAACTTTGGGAAGTAAATATCCATATTGACATGAATATCGAGATTATTTATTGTTGATCCATTGTTTCCCTTGAGGTTTAAAGCCATACCTGCTTCCACACCTGTCTTAAATAATTCTGCACCTCTAAGCAAGTTGCGGTGTTGAAGTGTGACGTTTGTTGAGAGGCCGAAAAGTCTTAAGAATGAGGTGTTTTCTGTACCTTGTTTGGAAATGTTTAACTCACCATTTGTCCCGAAGGCAAATCTTTTATTTGGTGTAAGATATATTTTGATATTCAGTGTGTTTGGTCGGTCTGGATCAAGTTCTTTTTTGATATTGACGAAACCATACATCTCTAGTTGACCAAGTTTTTTGTTGGTCAGCATCAGCTTCGTTTGACTATATATTTCACCGGATTGAAGTGTGATAGCATCTTCTAAGACTTCTTTTCTGATAATTAGTCTTTCCTGTTGTTGTATGATTTGAAAGCCATTTTCAGTACTATCCCTCTTTACAAAACTATTAACGGATGGATCGTAATCCGGAAATATGGTGATATCCCCAATGAAATATTTTTTGTGACTTGCTGAATTTGCTGGACTTAGAATTTCAAGGCTCACCTTAAAATCCTGATTGGTTGAATCAACCTTGAGTCTATTGATGAAATGTGTACCAAAAAGGGCATAACCTTCGTCTTTGAATGCTTGACTTATTCTTTGTACTTCCTGAGTATAAAGTTTTTCATCTAATCGTTGCCCGGGGGAGAGTAAAGAAGATTCTTCCAGCACCTTTAGATATTCTGAGATACCTGTGTCTTTGGCATAATACAATAAATCAGAAATCACATAGGGTTTTCCAGGGGTGATCTCATATCGAGCTTTTAATTTTTGACCATTATTGTCTTTGTATATTTTTATGCCCTGAACCTCAGCCTCAAAATATCCTCTGCTATGGAGATAATTTGAAATATTGATTGCAGTGCTCTCCATTGTAGAATCACTAAAGATTACTGGTGGTTGGCTAAACTGTTTTTTGACCCATTTTTTAAACCCAGTAGTGTCCGTTTCGTTAGCATATCTGTAATGAAAATATTGTTTAGGAACCCCTAGGAATTTATCATTAGGTTTTTGAAGATAAAGTGTGGATAAGTCAGCATTTATATCCTCGTTTTTGCTTAATTCCTTGTCATTCAGGATGGCAATTTCGTTTTCTACAAGAAAACTTTCATCAGGTCCAAGGTACTTAGTTACCTTGCAAGAACATAGGCTGCTCAGGAGCGCAAAAACGAAGAGTATGTGACCTAATTTTACTTTCATTTAATCTTATCTAAAATATTTATAATTTTGAAGCTATAACCTTTTTTTGAAAAGATTTGTTCAAAACAGATTCATGGCAATTAGCAATGCACAAATAAAGCTTTTACAGTCCTTAAAGCTAAAAAAGTTCAGACAAAAGTATGGTAAATATTTTGTAGAAGGTCCTAAAATGGTTGAAGAGTTAATGTTGAATAAACCTGACTCTGTTGATACTGTATTTGGAACGGCGGACTATTTGGAGAAATTGTCAGGTGAGGTAAATAAATATAAGGTAGTTGAAGTAGACGAACGATCATTAAAAAAAGTATCTGAATTAAAAACTCCTAACCAAGTTATTGCTATTGCAAATCTTCCAAACCTGAATAAAGTACCACAATTAAGATCATCAGGTGTCTCTATATTTTTGGATCGTATTCAGGATCCGGGGAATTTAGGTACTATAATTCGTATAGCTGATTGGTTTGGGATAAAAGACGTGGTTTGTTCTATTGGTACAGTAGATGCTTTTAGCCCCAAGGTGATTCAATCTACAATGGGCGCGATATACAGGGTCAATGTGTCATATACTGCTTATGAGGATTTGATTGGACATAATGATGGAATTCAGTCCTTTGGTGCTGTTTTAGATAGCGGAAGTTCTATTTATAGCCTCGGAGATGATTTTTCAGGTATTCTTGTTATTGGTAATGAATCTCAGGGGATTTCAGCCGAATTGCAAGCAAAGCTAAATCATCTAATCAGTATACCTAGAATTACAGCAGGTGGATCAGAATCTTTGAATGCCGCAGTTGCCTGTGGTATCATTTGTGGTCAGCTTATCAAACCCTAATTGGCAGGTATAAAATCAAACTCGTCATTATTTTCATCAAGTAACTTTAAACGTCCCGTTTTCAGCATGTTGATGTCATAATAAAATAAACTGTCGTAGGGAGAATCTTCTGTGTATCTAAAAGAACAGTCAAAATCTATTGCCTCTTTATTTTGACCCAGAAACCAGTCCCCGGAAATTGAATCCAGTACAAAATCAATGGTTCCTAATCTTAGGAAATATAGATTGAAAACACCGTCTTCTTTTAGTTCCAATACTCTGTTGAGTCTGTCATCACCGACTGGAGTAAGCCCCTCATTGGTATAGGTGTTTACAGCAACGCAATTCCAAGTATTGATTAATCTTCCTTCTTTAGATCTCAAAGATATATAAGGCCCGTCCTGATATTTCTTACAAGAAAAAGTTATTAAACTAAATAATACTATGCCTAGGATAACTACTGGTCTCATGAAAGTAATTTAACTAGATTTCTATATACAAGCTGAACAGGAAGTCCCATAATGTTATTATACGTCCCTTCAATTTTAGATATTTTACAATGACCTATCCATTCCTGAATAGCGTAAGCACCAGCCTTATCATATGGGTTGAAAAAATCCACATAGTATTCAATTTCCTCTTTGCTTAAGGGGTCTAGATATACTGTAGATTGATCTGAAAATACTATTTTTTGATCTCCATAAACCATACAAACGCCAGTAATTACTTTATGACTGTTATCAGATAAGGTCTCCAAGGTTTTGATAGCCTCTTCTCTATCCTTTGGCTTGCCGTAAATAATGTTTTCCTGAAGCACGATGGTATCAGATGCAATAAGTACCTCCCCATCTTTAAGTAATATTTTTGAAGCCTCTGCTTTAAGTTCGGCTAAATATGCTGCAACTGACTCTTTCTGAAGATTTTCGTCATATATCTCTTCAACCTCTACTGAGTCAATTCGTATATCGAATCCAGCTTCTTTAAGTAATTGACTTCTTCTGGGTGATTTGGAAGCAAGTAGAATAGGTGTTTTGAATATTTCCATTATCTATTGTATAAATGCCAATAAAACGATTCCTGAAAGAATGATTCCTTTATATATTCTGCTTATACCTCGGTAGTCTTCCGATGTTTTAGCTTTATAAAATTTAATCCAGCCAAAGCCCGTAAGTGGTATTATGCAAATTATTAAAAATAGTAGCGCAAGATATGAATCTTGAATGAATAAGTAGTTGCAGAAGTATAGTTGGATACCTAAAAAACAGCTCATAAGTATGGTGCAAAATCCTTGGACAGTTTTATAGGGTGTACTATTTGCGAAGCTCTTAATACCAGCAGAAAGGTCAGCATCCTTGTCCTCGAGGTCTTTTATGATCTCTCGAATAAGCGTACTTATAAATGCAAATACTAAGTAAAATATCAAAATGCTTATGAAGTGCTCATAGGTACGAATTGATAGAGCTTGAAGTTTTAGGACTGCTGGCGATTCAGCAAGATATAGCATGAAAGCGGGAAATCCACAAAGAACAGCTATCAATAAATTACCCCAAAGAATGCTACTTTTTAGGAATCTGGCATAGATATAAAGGAGGCTGGTACCTACAGGATATAAAACACTCAAACCCCATTCGTTGTATTTGTTTGCCAGATAAAGCGTTAAACACATACCTAATAGGCTTATCACCCAGTAACTTTTATGGAAGAAGGAGAGGGGAAGTCCTGTTTCTGTCAAGGATTCTTTATGTTCGTGATGCTGATCTGTTTCTAAATCATAGATGTCATTGATTAGGTATCCAGCAGCCATGATGAGGGCAAGGTCAAGAGTCAGTAGGAGGAGGTCTCCTAAGCTTATCCTTAAGACAATAGTAGTACTACCGATAATTTTATAGAAAAGAAAATAATAGATGAAGCATTGAAGAATGATAATTGTAAACAGATTTATGGGTCTGCATTTTTTTAAAAGTATAATACCATTCTTCAATGTCATAGACTTATTCGTTACTTAAAGGGTTTGGCCAATCTCCGTTTAATTTAAGCACTTTTTCAATAACATCTCTTACACAACCTGCTCCACCATTAAAAGGAGAAACATAAGCTGCCATTGAAAGGCACTCCGGAATTGCATCCTTAGGTGCTGTAGGCATGCCCACAGCATTAAGTAGCGGTAAGTCAGGAACATCATCGCCCATATACAGGCAATGCTGAGCATCTACTGATGGATTATCCTGAAGAAATGCTCTGTAATCAACGATCTTGTCATGTGATCGGGTATAGATTGTTTCGATCCCTAGACCTTGAAGCCTTAAACTAACTCCTTCAGAATTACCTCCGGTTATGATTACTACCTGATAACCCTTTTTGATAGCTGTTTTAAGTGCATAGCCGTCCTTTACATTCATTCTTCTGAGAAGTTCACCTTTCTCAGTGACCAGGAGATCTCCTGGTGTAAGAACACCATCTACATCAAATATGAATGTTTTTATAGATCGGAATTGTTCTAGCAGATTCATCATAAGCGTTGCTTATTGGTTATCTCTCCATTCGTAAACCCATTTCGCCTGAATCTGCTCAAGGTGTCCCTCGCTGCAATCTTCTCGCTTTCCTTCAAAGTTTGGAATCTCCAGAATCCAATCCAAAAGATCGGTGAAACGGATACGGTAAATTTTTGATTCTCCAAATTCATCTCCGAATTTGTCGTATAATTTCATTGCTATATCTTCATGATCTACCCAGTTGATAGGCATGTCATCAAAAGCCTCAAAAGCCATATTAATATTTTTTAATGTTCGTGACCGATTATTTTTGATTGATCTGGAATTTGTACTTCTAGATTAACACCTTCTTCAAGAAGTATGCATTGACAAGCAAGTCTAGAGTTAATTCTTGGATTGATTGCTCTATCGATGAAATCCTCTTCTTTATCAGAGATTTCTTCCAGATAATCTTCTCCGTCTTCTATATATACATGACAGGTGCTACAAGCACAAACGCCACCACAGTTATGGTTCAGGTGGATATGATTGTCTTCAGCAATCTCTAGTAAAGATTGGTTTGCTTCTACATTTTCAATGATCTTATCCTCAAGATCCGGATGTTCAAAAGTGAATTTTATTGTTGCCATCTATTCTTATTTGAGCGCCAAAATTAGTTTTTAAAGCACTTAAATCCTAAAAGAAGAATGAATTAGTCTAAATATGTTCCTGAATTCTTCTTTTCAAGGCCTATTTCGGTGCCCTGAGCAAATAATTGGTAGTGATTTAGGTACTGATACTCAAATGCATTGGGTTTGAAAGGACCTATTGTATTCGTCTTTAGATCAAGAATTAGCTGATCAGAAATATAAAGTCTTACTATTTCAGGTTTTATTTCATAATTGATCGTTTTTACATAGGGTTGTTCCTGATCATTCATGAAAATGTTAACATTGAAAAAAGACATTTTTCCAACTCCCTGATAGAACACGTGAAGACCTATTTCTGAGGCTAATAGTTTGAATAATCCAAAGCCATTTACCTCTATAAGCTCTCTATCCTCATGAACAACTACATTTGCTCCCAGGTTCAATAAAAATTCTTTGTAAAACTCTAGAAGTTGAACTTTTGCTTCAGACCATTGATCAAACTGTACAGATCTGATTTCAATAAAGAAATGTTCAAAGTTCCCCTCACCAAACGCATTGGCTTGATAATTGATGTACTTTTGGTTTAAATCATGGTAGTCAAATGCCTTTCCTAGATCTTTATACAATGGAGGTGCATCATTAGCTTGTTTCAGAAGTTGACTAACCTGATTTTCTATATTCTGTCCCGTGGTGAAATTAAATTCATTAACTCTGAATCGGAAAGGGTAGAGGTTTTGATTGGTTTTAACCTCAAGGAAGATCTTCTTTAATTCTTCTTGAGATTCGATTAGCTTGTTCTGTAGCTCATAAAAAGTTAGAAGCACATCATTATTGTCTTCGTCAATATCTTCATCTGCAAATACGTATTCTTCTCGTTCTGCTCTAAGTTTTTCATCAAGCAGCGCATAATTATGTATCAGTTGTTCCACTGCGTCAGGATCAGACTGATTCCCTGATTGCTGAATAT
>OMKD01000268.1 GCA_900299495.1 Sphingobacteriales bacterium | reverse complement strand
TCCCATTGGGTGCAATACATTGAATCCATTCAAGCGCTTATATCTTGAGAAAATATCCGAAGCAATATAACCAAGTGGGTGACCTACATGCAGACCTGCGCCTGAAGGATATGGAAACATATCCAGAACATAAAATTTAGGCTTATCACTTTTATGACTCACCTTATAGGTTTGTTGTTTTTCCCAGAAGGTTTTCCAACGTGCTTCAATTTGCTTCGAATTAAAATCCATAATATATAAAATAAATTTGTCGGTCTATGTCCTAATTTAATCTTCAGAAGTTGCGAAATTAATGAAAAAGAGTAATTTTCAACTTATATTATAGGAAAATCCATAAAAAGGATTTCCAGTACCCCTATACTTTAAAGCAAATTACAATTTAACCACAAAACATATTATGAAGAATCTAATTAAGTTTGGGCTTTTACTGGTAGCCGGCATTTTAGTGTACAATTACTTTTATGGTACACCTACTGAAAAGGAAAAGTCTGAAAAAATCTTTGCAGAGTTCAAAGATGTTGGCGTATCTGTTGTAGACCTCATGAAAGAAGAAAAGGTAAAGTATGACGACGGAAAGTACGATGAAGCCATAGACAAAATGAAAGGTGCTGTTGAGAATATGAAAGCTAAAATCGATAAATCTGGAGACGATAGCCTTAAAGATGAAATGGATGACTTAGGCTATAAAAGCAGAAAGATTTTGGATAAGTGGGAAAAAAACAAGCCGCAAACAGAAGCTGAAAAAGAAAAATTTGAGTCTGATATGAAAAAAATTCTTGAAGAGGCTCAAGACATTTTCGATAATTAAAAAAAGCCCGATGCTATTCATCGGGCTTTTTTTATGCTCTATCGCATTCTCTGATCAACTGAATATTATCTATAAGAATATTTCCTCCAATTTTCTCATCACTTGGGTAATAAGCTTCTAGTATTAGATACCTAAAATTCTGTTTAGGTTTGAACAAAAAATCATAGGTTTCCCAATCCGTATTATCAATCAATTCAGATTCAAACAACAACTCCGCGTTATCACATTTCTCCTGGCTGCCATAAACCCTAAGTTTAACTGGTTTATTATGCCTTGGGTAGCGAATACTATATGCGAGATCCATTTTTATTGAATAGCACTTGCCCGAAACAATGGTTTTGGAAAGTCTTTGACTGATACTTTCCCAGGAATTATCATTTCTGGTTATTAGACCAAGATAGGTTTCTCCTTCTGAAGGCTCTTTAATAACTCCCCAAGGTCCAGGAAGGATATCGGGGGTTGTCCCTCTTTTACAAGCTAACCAACCAATAGGCATAGTTGCATCCTGAGGCTTTATTCCCTCAAAAGAAGCATTGGTAAGCTTTATCTGTGCATTTAAGCCAAAGGAAAAAATGATAAATAAGGTAAACAGGGTGTGTTTTCTCATGTACTGCTCAATTCGTTTATTCTTATTAATATACGAAAGTACTTATTAAATTATTGTACATCTTTATCAAGCAAGTCAGGTCTTCTGTCCTTAGTTCGCTCCAAAGACTTATCATAACGCCATTGATCGATCAATGCCTGATTACCAGATAATAAAACATCAGGTACTTTCCAACCATTATATTCAGAGGGGCGTGTATATACGGGAGGAGCTAACAAATCATCCTGGAAAGAATCAAATAAAGCAGAAGTCTCATCATTAAGCACACCAGGAATTAATCTGCCCACAGAATCCACGATAATGGCAGCAGCTAGTTCACCTCCTGAAAGTACAAAATCACCTACGGAAATTTCCATGGTTACAAAATGCTCTCGGATACGCTCATCTATTCCTTTGTAATGCCCGCAGAGAATGATCAGATTTCCTTTTAGGGATAACTTATTGGCATCCCCTTGATCAAAGCGTTTACCATCTGGAGTTACATAAATAACTTCATCATAATCGCGCTCTGCCTTTAGAGCACTGATACAGGATTCTATAGGTTCAATCATCATCACCATGCCAGCACCGCCACCATATTGATAATCATCGACCTGACGATTCTTCCCTAAACCAAAATCCTTGAGGTTGTGCAAGACAACCTCAAGGAGCCCCCTTTCCTGAGCTCGTTTCATAATTGAATGCTCGAAAGGACTTTTTAATAAATCTGGTTGAACAGAAATTATATCTATTCGCATCATTATATATTAATCTAAGATCTCTAATAGTTCTACTTCAAAGATCAATGTTTCATTTGGTCCGATTGGTCCTCCTGGTCTAGGATTTGCACCGTAAGCAAGATCTCCAGGAATATAGAATTTATATTTAGATCCTTCTTCCATCAACATTACACCTTCAGTCCAACCTTTGATCACACCATTCAAAGCAAATTCAGCTGGTGTCCCTCTTTCTACAGATGAATCGAAAACTTCACCGTTGATCAAAGTACCCGTGTAATGAACTTTTACTTTTGTTGACGGAGATGCAGGCTTAGGACCTTTTGCTGGAACCATAACTTCATACTGAAGACCTGATGCTGTTTCAATTACTCCTGATTTCTTAGCATTCTCAGCAAGGAATTTCTCACCAATTTCTTGATTCTTTTTTCCTTCAACAGAAGCCTGCTCGCGCATGATAGCATCTTTCTCTGCCATAAATCTTTCAAATACACCCATTGCTTGCTCTTGAGTATATTCAGGTTTTTTAGCGATTAAGACATCATTTAGCGCCTTCATAAGCTGCTTAGGCTTGATATCCTCCTGGTTTTGTCCACCTACTGCATAATTCGCCATATATACCCCAAATGCATAGCTAATCTGATCTAGCTGAGCTGAAGCATCAGGATTTGCAACGGCATTCTGAAGCATTGTACCCGCCTCGGTCATCTCCATTTTTGGAGATTGATTAAAATAATCATCCATAGCCTGAATAAATTCAGTTGCATAGATTGTATCAAATGTAGGCTTACCCAAATCCTTTGTGATAAGAACACCAAGTGCATAAGATAATGAATCCTGTAAGTTACTATCTACAGATTCAGTAGATGTTTCGTCAGATGATGTAGATCCTTCAGCGGATGTATTCTCGGTACATGAACTAGCAAGAAGCATACCCATTAAAGGGATGCATAAAAAAAGATTTTTCATTTTTAATATAGTTTATAGGCCCAAAAGTAAGTTTAATTATTTAAAGTCTCACAAATAAAACAAGGCCATTTTATTCTTCACTCCATCGTTGAGTTTTTATTTCAAAGCCTGCCAGATCCAATACACGATCAACTACTGAATAAAGCACAGCATCCAAGTCCTCTTGCGCATGATAAAACGAAGGTGTTGCAGGACAAATTATGACACCATACTCACTAAGTTTATGCATATTCTCTAGATGCAAAGTACTGTAAGGAGCCTCCCTTGGTACAAGAATCAATTTTCTACGCTCCTTCAAAATAACATCTGCCGCTCTAGTGATCAAATCATTAGAAATACCCGTTCTAATTCTAGCTAGTAAGCCCATTGAACAAGGGCATACGATCATGGTATCGTATTTAGCAGAACCCGATGCAAAAGGTGCAAAAAAATCATTGTTCTCATAAATATCGAATCCAAACGATTCATAGGAAGTCTCTTTAACTTCCAAGGACCAATTAAGCTTGGCATTCTTAGACATGACTAGACCGACCTTTTCCCATTGATCTGAAATTTCTGCTAAGCGCTTCATCAGCAAATAAGCATACCTTGCTCCTGAAGAGCCACCTATTGCAAAAACAACTTTCTTTTTCATTTTTATATAAGCTCCGCTATCAAAAATATACTGCCGACAACTAAGATCGTATCATCAATCTCAGCTTGTTCTTTTGCAGCAACCAATGCCATCACTGAATTACTGAATGCACTACCATTTAAACCTACTTGTGCAAATTCCTCAGACAGTATAGATTCATTCATTGCTCTTGGTATATCTGCTTTGGTGAAGTAATATTTTGCTTCTTTTGGAAAAATTGGCAAAACAGGCTTCAGATCTTTGTCAGCCACTGTAGCGAAAACAATATGAAGTTGCCCATGGTTCATATCCACTACCTTTTCAAAGGTATCCACCAAACCTTCTTTGTTGTGGGCAGAATCAAATATTATTAGTGGATTTTTGGATTGGACAGACCAGCGACCTATGTAATAGGTTGACGAGACTACCTGCTTTAGACCCTTTTGAAGACATTGAAGGTCAAATGTAAACATCTCTGGCACCTGAATTGCAAGTCTTTTTAGTAAAGCGATAGAAGATCTCAGATTGCGTTCTTTAAAAGGACCTTGAATATCTGAGGTTATTTCGAATTGCTTACCATTTTCTACTAAGAATAGATTCCCTGATGAATTCAGAAGTGTTACAGAATCTTCTGCATAAACCAAGGGCGCATTTAATTCTTTTGAAATTTGTTTAAACACATAAGCTACATCCTCCTGATATTCTCCTATTACAACAGGCACTTCTGGTTTAATGATACCGCCTTTTTCAAAAGCAATTTCAGGAAGACTATCCCCTAAAAACTGTTGGTGATCATACCCAATATTGGTGATAAGACATATCAAAGGATCTACAACATTTGTGGAATCCAATCGTCCTCCCATCCCCGTTTCAAGGATTACCAAATCAGGAGCCTTTGCTTTAAAATAGCTAATTGCCATCAAAAAGGTCAATTCAAAGAAAGAAGGCTGATGTGCTTTGAAAAGCGCTTTATTGGTTTCTATAAAATCAACTACAAAAGACTTGTCAATGAATCCTCCATTTATCTTAATTCGTTCTCTAAAATCCTTGTAATGCGGAGAGGTATACATGCCAACCTGAAGCCCTGAAGCCTGCAAGACAGAGGCAATAACATGGGC
>OMKD01000267.1 GCA_900299495.1 Sphingobacteriales bacterium | reverse complement strand
TACCTAGAAGCTGGTGATTATAATTTCGTTCAGGTTGAGTCAAAAGCAGTCACAACAACATGGGGTGGTTCTGCAGAATCTGTTACAGATGCTGGGTCAGCATGTGACTTCAACACATATACTGTTGTTTCTATGGAAGAAAACGGAGCTGCATTTAATGTTGCTGCTTCAGGTCTTCACCGTGTTACTTTTGATCAGATTACTGGTGAAATGGTTATTTATCAGATCGTTCACCCTGGTATCATTGGTAATGCAACTCCAGGTGGATGGGGTGAAGAAACTTCTATAACTAACGGATCTGTAACTGCTGATGGTGGTTCTTGGTCTATCTCAGATGTTATCTTGAGAAACGGTGAGTGGAAGGTTCGTTTCAACTGTCGCTGGAACCTTGACCGTCGTATCGATCCTAATGCAGGATTTGATGAAGGTAATGGTTACCAAATGTTTACTAACCTTGGTGGAGAAGTAAATAACCTTCAAAATGGTAACGATGCTCCAAATATCGCTCAAACAGAAGAAGGTATTTACACAATTACAATCAATTGGTCTGCATTGGATGGTTGGACAATGACTGCTGAGCGTACAGGTGATGCTCCAGTACTTACTTTCGATCCAAATGATTATAACCTTGGTGTTATTGGTGATGCATCCGCTGGATCATGGGACACAGACAGAGATATGCTTTACAAATTAGATGGTACTACGCATAAGTGGCATGGTGTTGTTACACTTGCTGCTGATGGTGCTTTCAAAATCAGAGCTAATGATGCATGGGATTTCAACCTTGGTGGTGCTCTTGCTGCTGATGGTGTTGAGGTGACTTTAGGCGAAGGTGGTGATAATATCGCTACTCCAGGTGCTGGACAATACTATATCGTTGTTTCAACTGCTGATGAAGGTGAGACTTGGCAGGCAACTATGACAACTGCAGGATGGGGTGTTATTGGTAGTGCAACCGTAGGTGGTTGGGATGCTGACCAAGACATGAGTGCTGATGGTTTTGATGCAGGCGTTACAACTTACACATACACTGGCGCATTCACAGAAGGTGAATTCAAATTCAGAGCTGGTGATGATTGGGCTTTAAACTTAGGTGGTACGCTAGGTGGACTTACACTTGATGGTGGAAATGTAATGATTTCTACAGCAGGTGATTATAAAGTTACGCTTAATTTTGACGGATCGTTGTATACAGCGACTCTAGAGCAACTTTAGAATAAATTAAATGATCAGAAAAGGTGGACATGTGAAGAACACGTCCGCCTTTTTTGATATTACTAACAACATATCGAAAAAAGGTATGTGCTAAAATTTCATAAGTTATTATGTATAGAATGCACTTACAGAAATTCAGATTCTTTTTACTTGTTCTTTCTATTAGTACTATTTTTTCTCAAGGGATTTTCGCTCAGATAACGGGGCAAATAACAGATGCAATAACTGGGGAAACACTTATAGGAGTAAATGTAGTAATAGATGGAGATACCAATAATGGATCTGTTTCTAATATAGATGGAAATTATTCGCTTAATGCGAAGATTGGGGATAGAGTTGTATTTAGCTATGTGGGATATAATGACTATACAATAGAGATAGATAATGCTACAGGTACGTATAATGTAGCGCTTGAATCTGCATCTGAACTTATCGAACAATTCGTAGTAGTTGGTTATGGTAGTGTTCAGAAAAAAGACTTAACCGGGGTAGTGGCAAAAGTAGGTGAAGAGGACTTCAACAGAGGGGTGGTTTCTTCTCCTGAAAAATTGTTAAGTGGTAAAGTAGCAGGACTCCAAATTACCAGTAATGGTCAGCCTGGTGGTGGTTCAAGAATCGTACTTCGTGGAGCATCCTCTCTTACAGCGGGTACTTCTCCCTTGATTGTTATCGATGGTGTGCCTATTCAGGTAAGTGGTGCAGGATATAATCCATTAAATTTCATTAACCCTTCTGATGTTGAGGATATTACAGTATTAAAAGATGCTTCGGCTTCTGCAATATATGGGTCAAGAGGTGCTAATGGTGTTATTATAATCACGACTAAGTCTGGTAAGAAAGGTGGTCTTAAGGTGAATTATACAGGAAATGGCAGTGTTTCATTTTTCAATAATAGAACGGCTGCGCTAACTCCTGCAACGTACAGAAGTGCTATTAATCTTAAGGACCCTGGTCAGGAACCAAGATTGGGAACTGCATCAACAGATTGGGTAGACGCTGTTACCCAAAATGCTAAGAATACAGAGCATAATCTTACTTTTTCAGGAGGATCTGATAAGTTTACCTACAGACTGACAGGCGGTTACTTAAATAATAATGGTATTATCCGATATTCAAATCACACTAAATTTACTGTGGGTGCAAACCTTGACTTCAAATTATTGAATGATGATCTGAGAATCAGTATTCGATCAAAGTTTGCAGATGTGAATGAGAACTATGCACCAAATGTATTGGGTACAGCTATTTTCTTTGACCCAACACATGAGATTTATGATGCGGATTCACCGTTCGGTGGATTTTATCAGCACAATCAAGAGTTAGGTGCTAAGAATCCTGTGTCTACTTTGGAGCTTGTCAATAATGTAGGACATATCAATCGTTATTTGAATTCAGCTACTATAAACTATGACCTTCCTTTTGTTGATGGATTAAGCCTTAACTCACAAGTTAGTTATGATTTAAGTCGTGGCGAAGGATCTAATTTCAGTGACCCTGTCCTTAGAGAGGTTTATAATAACGGTGGATATCTTGGTCTTTACGAAACAGAAGAATATTCTTCATCACTTGAAGCATATTTGGGCTATGACAAAGATCTAAAGGGAATTAACTCCAAATTGAATCTTGTTGCAGGATACTCTTGGCAGGAGAAAAATGCTCGTACTGTTGAAGAATCAGGTAATATGCTTGTAGAAGAAGATGGCGAGTGGATCTATACAGATACACTGGATATTCCGCTACCCAACAGAGCGACAAACCGTTTGATTTCATTCTATGGAAGAATGAATTTAAATGTAAGTGAAAAGTACTTGTTCACTGCTTCTTTGAGACGAGATGGATCAACGCGCTTCGGTGCAGAAAACAGATGGGGTCTTTTCCCTTCAGCAGCATTCGCCTGGAGAATGTTGGAAGAGCCATTTATGGCTGGATTGAAGAATACATTTACCAACTTGAAACTTAGAGCAAGTTATGGATCTGTGGGTAATGAGCAGTTTGGAGATTATTTGTACTTCGTTTATTATTCATACGGAACGGGTGATGCTACCTATCAATTCGGTAATGAATATGTTAACACACTTCGTGGTGTAGGTGTAGATCCTGGTATCAAATGGGAGGAGACACAGTCCTTAAACTTAGGTTTGGATTTTGGATTCTTCAATAACAGATTAAGCGGTTCCCTAGATGTGTATAGAAAATACACGAAGGATATGCTATTCAGAGCTGCAACGAGTGCCTTTACAAATCTATCCGATCAGGTAGTTACCAATATCGGTGAGATGGAAAATAAAGGAGTTGAGTTATTATTAAATGCTGTAATTGCAGACAAAGCAGACTTTGAATGGAATGTAAGTTTCAATGCTGCTTATAACCAGAATGAGATTATCAAACTCGATAATGCAGATGCTTCAGAAGGTATTATCTATCCAACGGGTGGTATTAGTGGAGATATTGGTCAGACCATTCAGGTATTACGAGTAGGTAATCCAATCAACTCCTTCTATTCATACAATCACATTTATGACGCAAGCGGAACTCCGCTTCCAGATGGGGTAGATCACAATGGAGATGGAATTGTTGATCTTCAGGATATTTATGAAGATATCAATGCAGATGGTAAAATCAATGAGGACGATTTAGTTATTAAGGATAGTCCTGAGCCGAGTGTTACGCTTGGTTTAACATCAAATTTGAGCTGGAGAAATTGGTCATTGGCAGCTACCTTCAGAGCTACTTTTGGTAACTGGATCTATAATAACGTATCTTCCGCAAATGGATACTATGATCGTCTATATGATTTTGGTTTAAATAATATCCATGAATCGGCATTTACAAGCACAAACTTTACAAATCGTCAGTTAAAATCTGACTTCTATTTGGAGAATGGCTCGTACATGAAATTGGATAATATTACCTTATCCTATCAGTTCAATACAAAGAAGATATTTGAGAGCCTAAGTGTATTTGCTACCGCAAGTAATATTGTGACACTATCCGGGTACAGTGGTATGGATCCTGAGTTAGCTTTACACTCTAATGGAATTGACAATAATCTTTATCCAGCAGCCTTCACCATTCTTGCTGGTGTTAATGCCAACTTTTAAAAATAGATGATGATGAAAAGAATACATATATTTTTAGTGTTTATGGTGTGTTTTTTGGCAAATGCCTGTACTGATCTTGATGTAAGTCCGGAAAATGGGCTTCCTTCAAATCTGGCATTTACTTCTGCTGATGCATACCGATCTTACCTGGCGAAAGTTTATGCAAGTTTCTCATTGACTGGTCAGGATGGCCCTTCGGGTGATACAGATATTACAATCGTAAATGATGAAGGTTTTACTTCTTACATAAGAGCTTATTGGAAAGCACAGGAGCTTACGACAGATGAAGCTGTTTGTGGTTGGACCGATGCGGGTATCAGAGATTTACATGAATTCTCATGGTCTTCTGAGAATCAATTTGTAAAGGTTCTTTATTACAGAATTTCATTGATCGTTTCTTTGGCGAATGATTTCCTACATCTTTCTAAGGAAGAAACTATGGATCTTCATGGTGTGCCAGAATCAGATCGTGATGAAATACGTGCCTACAGACATGATGCTCGTTTTTTAAGAGCGCTTGCATATTGGCACGCATTGGACTTGTTCAGAAATGTAGTGTTAGCTGAAGAGGTTAGCGTTGGTTTTCCAGAGCAAGCAACACCAGAAGAAATGTTTAACTTCATACAGTCTGAGTTAGCCGCTATCGAAAATGAATTACCTGGACCTCGTCAAGGTGACTATGGTAGAGTCGATCAGGCAGGAGTGTGGATGTTACAGGCTAAATTATTCTTAAATGCAGAGGCAATGATCGGACAGGATTATTATACTGAATGTCTTGCAGCATGTGAGAAAGTAATTGGCGCTGGTTATTCATTAGAACCTAATTACGAGGAATTGTTTATGAAGGATAATCATACATCTAATGAGATTATCTTCCCATTAGTTTCTGACGGAACTAAGGTTCAAAGCTGGGGATGTACTACATTTTTGGTGCAGGCGGCAATCGGAGGAACAATGTCTGATTCTGATTCAGGTGTTGCTGGTGGATGGGCTGGTCTAAGGACTACCCGTAATCTGGTAGAACAGTTTCCTGATTTGACAGGAGATATTGATTCTAGAGCTATATTCTATACAGATGGTCAGGATATTGATATCACAGACATAGGTGAATTTACAGAAGGTATTGCTGTACCAAAGTATAAGAATCTTAACGCAGCTGGTGAAGTTGGCAGTAACAACACGCATGTTGATACGGATTATCCAATGTTCAGATTAGCAGATGCCTATTTGATGTATGCAGAAGCTTCATTAAGAGGAGCGACAGGTGGTGATTTAGGACAATCTGTGTCTTATATCAATGAATTGCGTGTACGTGCATATGGTGATGATTCTGGTAATATTACGGAGGCAGATCTTGATCTTGACTTTATGCTTGATGAGCGTTCTAGAGAATTATACTGGGAGGCAACAAGGAGAATTGATTTAGTTCGATTCGGTTTGTTTACCAGTGGTGAATATCTGTGGCCTTGGAAAGGAAATGTACAAGAGGGAAGAGGCGTAGAGGAATTTAGAAATATTTTCCCAATACCATCTTCCGATATGATTGCGAATCCTAATCTGGTGCAGAATCCAGGATATTAGACTAAAAAAACCCTGAAGTTAAACTTCAGGGTTTTTTTATGTGCTTAATACTTTTCGATAAAGGTTCGGCGCTTGTTTTTTATATTTTTTGAAGGTCCTGTTGAAATTGGCTAGGCTTTCGAATCCAGATTCATAGGCTACCCGTTTTATTACCCAATCTGTTTTTATCAAATACTGACAAGACTTTTCAATTTTAATATTATTAAGATAGTCTATGTAGGTACTGCCGGTATTCTTTTTAAACCATCTGCAGAAGGAAGGAGGGGTAAGTCCTGCCATGTTGGATACTTTCTCCAAAGAAATTCCCTTGTTGAAATTCTCCATGATGTAGGTTGTTACCTCATCGATTCTACTGTGTTGTTTTTTCAAGTCCTTATGTTGATCAAAGCTTATGCTTGACAAGGTTTCATACTTTTCCTCTTCAACAAGTGCATTGATAATCTCCAAAAGATAGATTAATCTAGTTAAAGGACTCGCTTTTTCAATACCAACGATTCGGTCTTTTATCTTTTTGCTGACTTTCGGAAAGTATATACCATGCTTCGCAAGCTGAAATAACTTGGTCACTTTTTCACATTCTTTAAAGTCCTTGAAAAGATTATTTGAAAACTGAAGTCCGTAAAGGATTTGATAGTCGTCTTTGTCATCAGATTTATGAGACAAATGATTGTGTGGTAGGTTTTTTCCGAAAAGCACCACGTCTCCAGACTCATAAGGTTGTATGCTATCACCAACAAACCTTAATCCTCTACCCTTATGAATATAGGTAATCTCAATTTCTGGATGATAATGCCAGAAAGACTCCCAAGCTTTAGCCTCATTCTTGTAATAATGGAATGTTTGTGAGGCGTCTTGGATCCTTATGGTTTCAAGTTTTGGATTAGACGTCGATATCATGTAAGTAATTCTGAGAGTAATATAATGGATAGAAGGTGGATTTACAAATAGTCAAATTTAGGGAGGATGGTTAATTCATTGAATTTTACGAAGTTCAGACTAATGGTGTA
>OMKD01000266.1 GCA_900299495.1 Sphingobacteriales bacterium | reverse complement strand
GTTTTGGCAAATGGGTTTACTTTTCCATATGATCTTTATCCTGTTTAATATTTTAATGGGATTTCAGATTACTCGTTTTGGAAAGTATTGGAAACAATCCGCTATAGCATTTGTTGGTCTTACGGTTCTAGGAATTTTCATGATTGCCCAATTTAGTGGTCAATCCATTGGAGATGCTGGTATGACTAGAAGGATGTATAATTTGTTCATAGTGGTCTTTGGAATACTGCATGTGATGATGGGGTTTGCCCGTTGGATTGTGAAGTATGCTGAGGAAGAAAAGTGGACTAAACCAAGAAAAAAAAGCAGATAATATGAGAAATCTTCTGATGATTATAATCGGTATACTGATAATGACAGCTTGTTCTTCAAATAAGGGTAAGGTGCAGGAGCCGAGTCTAGTTCAGCCAACTACTACTTCAAATGTAAAACAGGTAATACCTGATACCGCTTGGCAAAAGCCTCAAAAAATTAAGCTTTCGAATAGTGAATGGAAATCGAAGTTGACAGCTGAAGAGTATCAAGTACTTCGAGAGGCTGGCACTGAACGTGCTTTTACCGGAGATCTTTGGGATAATAAAAAGAAAGGTGCGTATACCTGTGCAGGTTGCGATTTGTTTTTATTTGATTCTGATACAAAATTTAGATCTGGTACAGGATGGCCAAGTTTTTGGGAACCTGCAAATGAATTTTGTATTACTGAAAAAGAAGATAATGCATACGGCTGGAATAGGGTAGAAGTCCTTTGTGCACGTTGTGACGGACACCTAGGGCATGTATTTGAGGATGGGCCTGATCCAACAGGATTGAGGTACTGTATAAATTCAGTCAGTTTGAATTTTATTGAGCAAGCAAATTAAAAAATGAGTACTCTGGAATTTAATCCGGAGTACTCATTTTTTCTTTTCGAGCTTTTTTCTGTTCATTATTGCTTTCGTATATGGTATACTGCTCATATTTGTTTACATCCTTTTCTGCCCAAATATCCTTTCCAATATTGCATAAGATGATCAACTCTTCATAGAGCTTATTAGATTTAATGACTCTGCTTTCTACGGCAATATCCCGATTTGCAACTCGGTCATGTTGAATATTTACTGCATTTTCAAACCGTTGACAGGCATCAGAAATTCTTCTGATTGTATTATCATTTACCCCAACATCATCCAAAAAATCTGCTTGTTGCCTGGCAACTCGAACCACTCTTCTTCCGCAGAATATTAATTGTGCATCTGTCATGTCACCCATTTTGGCCGTTCCAAATTTTCTGTATCTGCCAGTCTTGTTCGAGTACTTCATTGCAACGCGCATCATCAAAGAGCGTATAGCCGATTTTAGTTTCTCTGCTGCTTCATATTTCTTTTCGGTCATCACCATTTGATCACCCAGTAACTCTTCATCATCCGGTAGATCTTTAAACTGATCAGTTAGGTTAAAGAATGTGCGCATTCTACTTTCTGGGTAACCATATTTTTCAAATTGCTCCAAATCCCTTTTGGCGTTCTTTACAGATTGGATACACATTTGATATAAATCTGCATCAGGAAAATTATGTTTTCGATTGATATGTTGCTTTTTCATCTATGATTTTTTCATAAATATAAGTATTTTTAAAACAAAATGTTGCGCCAACGGGCTTGGTTTTGATCATTTTGTTTGTTTAATGATAAAATCAGTCGAAAAGAATCATTTTTGGATAAAATGTTGTTCTAATTTGTACAATGTTAAGTCTTATTCAAGATTTAACATTGAGTTAATAAATTTAGTGTTCTTTTGTATTATTACTTTACTTATTAGTTCTAACAAAAATGACTAAAATACTTATCGTAGACGACGAACCAGACATTCTTGAGTTTTTACAATATAATCTCGAGAAAGAAGGCTTCGATGTTCAAACTGCAATAGATGGTGAAGAAGGTTTGATTAAGGCGCATTCTAAAATACCTGATATTGTTGTTTTGGATATTATGATGCCGCGAATGGATGGTTTTGAGGTTTGTAAGGTGATGAGGAAAGATCCAAAATTCGACAACACGATTATTACTTTTCTAACCGCAAAGGATGAGGACTTCTCCCAAATAGCTGCGCTTGATCTAGGAGGAGATGACTTTATCACAAAGCCTGTTAGTCCAAGAGTATTCACATCAAGGATTAAGGCTTTGTTGCGAAGACATAAGTCAACGGATTCAAATTCTCTTGATCAAATCATTAAAATAGCCGATTTATTGATTGATAAGGAGAAGGTAATGGTGAAACGTGGGGATAGGAAGATCGAATTGGCAAAGAAAGAATTTGAGCTTTTTTGTCTTTTGGTTGAGAAGCCAGGGAAGGTATATACTCGGGAGGAGATCTTTCGAAAAGTATGGGGTACTGATGTAATCGTCGGTAATCGTACCATAGATGTTCATATCCGTAAATTAAGAGAGAAAGTTGGATCGGAATATATTAAAACGATTAAGGGTATAGGATATAAATTTGAATTTTAATGGTAATAAAGAACCCAACACCTAGGCAAATAGGTTTTTTGACATCAGTTTTTGCAACTATTCTTATCACTGTTGTGATTACATTGTTTATTCAATTCTCTACTCCTAAAATTGGTTGGGTTGAGTTGGCTATTATGGTACCAATTATCTTAGTTTTGGTGTACCTGGTAGTCATTGTATTTATTAAAGAATATATATACCGTAAGATTAAACTTATTTACAAATCCATAAGAAAACATAAGTTAAATCCTGAAGACAAAGCCAGTAATATTGATGTTACATCTAATATTATTGATGATGTTGAGCAGGAGGTAAGCGATTGGATTGATGATCAGGCTCAGGAGATATCGCGTTTAACCGAATGGCAGGAGTACAGAAGAAGATTTATCGGTGATATTTCGCATGAACTAAAGACTCCAATATTTAATATTCAGGGGTATCTGGATACTTTAATTGATGGGGCGATTGATGATCCTAAAATTCGAGATAAGTATTTGGAGAGTGCAGTCCGAAATGTCGCACGATTAAATACCATTCTCGAAGGCTTAGATGCAATTTCCAAATTGGAATCAGGAACCATTATTTTAGAAATTCAAAAGTTTGATATCAAAGTATTGATTGAAGAGGTTTTTGAAGATTTAGAATTCAAAGCAAAGAAAAAGGGAATTG
>OMKD01000265.1 GCA_900299495.1 Sphingobacteriales bacterium | reverse complement strand
CAATTGTACATGCGTTTGAACAAGGCTCCAATACAAACTCTACTGCAGTCGCACAGTTCACATCGTCTTCGTCAAATAATTCAAGAGTGTAAATACTCCCAAACTGTGGATCTTCAATTGCAAATTCAAACGTTTGCTCATTATTGCTATTGGAATATAGACCGAAACCAATAAAGTCTCCATTCAGGATTTTATTATAAACGGGTGAAGCTTGATTCTCTGCGAGGAAACTTGCGTCAAAGAACACAATGGAGTCCGTACAATACTCCACGTCAACTTCCAAGGCACTTAAAGCACATTCGTTTGAGCAAGGCTCCAGTTCAAACTCTATTGTGGTAGCACAGTTTACATCATCTTCGTCAAATAACTCAAGTGTATAAATACTACCAAATTGCGGATCTTCAATAGCAAATTCAAACGTTTGCTCATTATTGCTATTGGAATACAGTCCGAAACAAATAAATTCTCCATTCAGGATTTTATTATAAACGGGTGAAGCTGGATCCTCTGCGAAGAAACTTGCATCAAAGAATACAATGGAATCTGTGCAATACTCCACGTCAACCTCCAAGGCACTTAAAGCACATTCGTTTGAGCAAGGCTCCAGTACAAACTCTATTGCAGTCGCACAGCTAACATCGTCTTCGTCAACTATCTCTAAAGTATAAAGGCTTCCAAACTGTGGATCTTCAATTACAAAATCAAATATTTGCTCATTATTAGTTGCTGAATATTGATAATAGCCATAAAACTCCTCGTTCAAATAGATATTATATACAAATGATGGATTTACATTTTCTGCAAGAAAACTCGCATCTAAGAACACAATAGAATCCGTACAATACTCCACGTTTACAATCAAGGCACTTAATTGACAATCTGTATTTAAGCAACTTGGTGAGTCAACCGCCAATACATCGAAACATTCTGGATCATAGGTATCCTGAATAATGACTTCATATACGCCTTGATCGCCATAATATGGCCCAAGTGTCATTGGCTGTTCCCAAGCATCAAATTCGCCCCAATCGTAACCTCCTCCAAAAATGGACACCGTTAAGGAGTCAAGATTAGCATATTCAAACCACACATTTACGTAAAAGGTAGAATCTAATGGATTACAATCCACTATTTCATATTCAGTAGCCTCAATATCACAAGGATCTGAACAATCAATAAGGAAATTAGATTCAACAGCACAGGTAATGTCCGCTTCATCAAATACCTCAACCAAAATTTCTGAACCCAAATCAGGATCAATAAATTCAATTATGAAAGACTGGGTTAACGTATCCTCGTATTGATTGAAAGTGTAAAAAACACCATCTATTAAAACATAATATCCAAATGGATTAGGGTTATTAGTTACAAAAGAAACTTCAGCTACAAAAATTGAATCATTACACACGGTAATATCCATTTGAAGTTCCGACAACTGGCAATTTGTTGTTAGAAGATTCTTTTGAATATCTACTTTATTCCAAGAATATGCAAATGATTGCTGGCCTAAAGCAAACACAAAAAGTAGAATCAAAAATCTTAGAACAGGCTTCATAGAATTATAATTTTAAGGTAAAGTAGATTAATTGCTTTGGCTTGGAACTCTAATTTTGATTTTTATTCACCACTACAAGTAATCCTATTTTAAATCAGTTTGTTCTGATAGCTTCAACACTAAACCATCATGTTGTCTAAATTGCAAATTAAGGAAATCACCTCTAAATACATTTTAGTTCTTTTTTTGGATTTTTTTTCCTCAACAAATCAAAAAAAACTAATCTATTATTAAATCTACCCACTAAAATTATTGGATTTTAACTAAATAAAATATAGCTTAATATCTTAAAATCATATTAGCAGGATACAAAAAATTAGGGTTTTGTATAAAAATAAGCTCCTTAGGCATCTTGGAAGTTTAAAAAGAAAGGAATTTACAAGATTCACTCAATTTGTTCATTCACCTTATTTCAATAAGCATAAGGACATAATTACCTTGACGAATTACCTTAATAGTATATATCCTAACTTTAATGAAACCAATTGTGATAGACAGGTTCTTTTGAGTAAATGTTTTGAGAAAAGACTAAACCAAAAACAACTAGCCATAGTATTCACCTATACCTACAATCTACTTCATAAATTTTACCGAATTGAAGCTTTTCAGGAAAACCAAGAAGAGCAAGATCTCTTATTTTTGGATCGGTTAAAAAATCTAAATGATAAAAGCTTGTTTTATGAAGTATTGGACAAACGACTTAATAAAACGTTAGGTTCCTTCAATAATTACAGGATCTCAAAAATCAGGGAGTCCTTTGAAAACAGTCTTGGAAATATCACCTCACAAGAACAGTTCTTGGACAAACAATCTTATCTAGACCACTTTTATCTGCTTGAAAAAATCCATGAAATATGCGAAGGATTGACCCTTTCTAGAATCACAAAAGGCTCTTATCCGCTGCTGCATACTGAAATTCTACTGCAACTAATTGAAGAAGAAGCGAAGAACAGTAATGACCTTTATACCTTCTATAAAACCTATGAAACAATTACTGGCAAGATAGATTTCAATACGGGTCTTAAGACCATTCAGGAATTAGAAAACAAGCTTAAAATTGTAAAAACAAAAGAGATCTACAACTTGCTACAAAACTATTGCATCTACAATATCAACCAAGGAAACAATGTATTCCTAAATCATGCATTTTCGATTTATAAAGCCCAACTTCAAAGAGGACTTCTTTTCGTAGACGATATCCTTCCAGAAGGTCATTACAAAAACATCTCTACAATTGCGCTTCGAGCAAATTCTTACGACTGGACTTTTAATTTTTTAAATGACTATAAGGAAAGACTTCCAAAAGAATCTAAAGAAAACGCATATAATTTCAACCTTGCAAACTATTATCTTTCTATAGGCTCACTAGACAAATCATTAAATCTATTACAACAAATTGATATATCAGATATACGTTACTCCATAGCCACAAGAGCAATGCAAATCCGAGTGTTCTATGAACTTGACGAATTCGAAGCATTGAGCAATCTTTCCACGGCTTTCAAAACCTACCTAAAACGAAACAAACAACTCAACGATGCGCGTATACAAGGTTTCCTGAACCTACTCAATCTGACAATCAGCTGTTCAAAATATAAATCAAGAAAGGGCTACCAGTCCAAAGCAAAATCAAAACTTGAATTGGATAAGATAAATCTCAAACTAGCGGAGGCCGAACAGGTTATAAATCGCTCTTGGATTGAATCTAAAGTTCAATTGCTTATGGAGCAATCGTAAAGAAGTCATTCGACCATAAGGCAAAGATCCCAAAACCATTTTCGATATTACTACGAACCTGAACAGGTTCAGAAAAGGGATTATCGTTTGCCTTTTGAGCTAAATCCACAGACAGCTGATAGGCAAAATAAGCCTCTGTAATATGCCTTAATTCAACGACAATTTCTATATCTTCCGCTTCTTCAATATCATAATAATTCAATATCAGATCAGCCGCTTCCCCATCAAAATTATCATCACGAACATATATACCCTCACCGGCACTTACAACACCTGTGGATTGATCTTCTGCAGGATAGATTGGATACACATATTCTTCTCCTGAAAATTCGTAAACAGCATAGGTCTTAATTTCATAGAAGTTCTGCCCCGGAGTATCCATAAACTGTAATTGTAAGCGTCTAACTTCCTCACTAAATTCACCCACTACTGCTGTGCCTTGCAAATAAGCAGTATCTATTGAAACTGCAATAGGAAATACATCCTCCGAAAAAACAGACTCAAATCCATCTTTCGACACTTCAAGACGATAGGTTTTCCCTTCCTCAAAAGAACCTTCAAAAACCTCAATATTATCCTGCTCAAACGTATACGTGTGAAGCAATGTCCCATCTTCAAATAAAGAGACCACAGCACTGTCCTGTATAGTGTTCTCAAGATTAGACAGCGCACCTACGGACTGAGCAACACTAATCCTATAGTTTTCCATATCATTGGAAAAGTAAGCGCCTACAGCCAACTCCGGAGCTTCTTCATCCACATCGATTGGAACAACCACCTCTAAACTTTCACAGCCAAAGACAAAATAAAAACCAAAAAGAACAAATATATTTCTAAATACAACTTTCATTAGAATTCAAATTTATAAGCTACTGAAGGAATAACAGGAAAAAGAGCAACCTCCACCAATTCGGTTTCAACGGTATTATTATTTGAATCAAAGCGATCCCTGGTTTGAAGAAAAAATGGATTTTTCCTGTTGTAAGCATTATACGCTCCAAGAGACCAAACTCTGGTAAACCGTTTCTTTTCCTTTTTAAAATCAACGCTGAAATCAAATCGGTGATAGGCCCGCATTCGATAGTTATTCCGCTCATCAAAAGTATTGATGTTATTAAAATAAAATGCACTTCCATTACTCACATCATACTCATTGAAGATCGGAACCTTTCGATCAGGTAATGAAACAGCATTTCCGGTTCCATAAACCCAGGTTGCAGAAAGGTTAATGCTCTCATTCACTTTGTATATACCAACCAAACTTAAGTCGTGTCTCCTGTCGTATCGGAATGGAAAAACACGGCCCTCATTGAGATCATCAAACTGTCTGAAATTCCAGGAAAGTGTGTAGCCTATCCAACCACTAAAATCACCTTGTTTCTTTTGAAGGAAGAATTCTGCCCCATAAGCTTTCCCATTACCTTGGGT
>OMKD01000264.1 GCA_900299495.1 Sphingobacteriales bacterium | reverse complement strand
TAGCGGACAGTCAATGCGGAGTATGCACCTTTGGAACGATCTGCATTAAACAGGAAAGATATCCTTGGCGCATGTCTGATATATCGCTGTAAATATCCATCGCCTAAATCACTCTCATCAAAAATGAAGCTTTTGAAGTTATAACCCAGTTCAATATTACGCAGCACATCATTTCCTCTGACAAAATTATTTAGTTTGATATCCGCCATTCCACTTAGAGTACCGTGCTTGAAACCTACGAATGGCATCGCCATGAACTTTAGTCGGTGTGCCGGGAATTCGTAGTTATGCAACATAGGTGCCAACATAAATCCTTCATAGGCATTACCCACTGGAATAGGAATCATATAGATATCACTCTTGCTATCACGCTCTACCCCTGTTAGCATTCGAAAACCAGGCTTATTCATGCGCTTTAATATTCCACGAATAGCACTATCATTGTTTGAACGAATCAAATCCGGACTTTGATAATAAGGATCTAGATGCACGCGATCTGCATTTTTCAAATTGATCTTAACTTCTTTTTCTCCATCAAAACCATCCAACCATTGCTCTGCAACTACTTCCTCTCCTTTGAATGCAACCAAGTGAACAGGTGCATCCATCTTACCATTATTTTTGATCGTAACACTTTTCTCAGATACAGCAGTGATCTTGTAATCCATTGGATCTTCTGCAGCCATCCCATGCTCAAAGATCCAATTAAACTCTTTAGGCGAATGATTCTCCATCACCAGTTGTAAATCCTCCGGACTTGGATGCTTAAACTTCCAGGTTTCAAAGTAGGCATGCAGCATGCTATCTACAGCTTCTTCTCCGATATAAGCATCCAGGTATGAAAACAAATAAGGTACTTTCACGTATGATCCTAACCAATAGCAACCCTGCCACATCTTTTCTGAATCCATACTCGGCGGCTGCATCGCATTGCTTTTTGCCAAAATCTTGTAACCTACATGGTCGAACGAATGATCATGTCCCTTGGTAATAAATCCAGGCAACTGATTGCTACTACTCTCCCAGTAAGTATCCATGTATCTGTTCTCGTAATAGGAGTTTAATCCTTCATCCATCCAGGCATGCATACGCTCATTAGAACCTAAGATTCCGTAGAACCAGTTGTGTCCTACCTCGTGTGTAATCACACGATCCAGAGACTTTGCAGTTCCACTAACACCAATCACCGTAATCATGGGATATTCCATCCCTGCTCCTGCACTCAGTGCAGACTGAATAGCGGTAGCATGTGGCCAAGGGTATTCTCCAACCTTATCTGAATAAAATTTTACCGAACGATTCACATAAGTAATCGCATCTTTCCACAGCTGTTCTTCAACTTCAGTAAACATGACATAAGTCTCTACTTCCTTACCGGAATTCAACTTAATCTTATCACCAACAACCTTGAATTCTTTATCTGCAAACCAGGCAAAGTCGTGTACCTTTTCCGCTTTATACTGAATGGTCTTCATAGCAGAAGCAGATGCCGGAGCTTCTTCTTGTTTTCTGGTATAATTTCCTTTTTTGATTTCCTCCTCAAGTTCGGCCAGATAAGTGCCAGTTTCTTCCATTTTTGCCTGTAAAAAAGCCTGCTCTGAAGTTGTCACCAATTGACCGGTAGCACCCACTACATAGTTTTCAGGAAGAGTAATGCTCACATCGAAAGATCCAAACTCAGAATAGAACTCTCCCATATCCAAATAAGGCATTGCATGCCAACCATCACGGTCATATACTGCTGGCTTAGGATACCATTGAGTCATCTGATAAGAATCGCCCACATGCCCCAGTCGGGAAAAGGAAGCAGGTACATCCAGCTGAAAAGTGATATCCAAGTTCAGACTTGCTCCTGCTGCAAGTGATCCATTTAACAATAGAGCAACGACGTCCTTATGTCCGTTATGTTCTACAAATGTTAGTACTTCTCCATCATTTGAAAATTCAATGGAAGTAAAGCCTCCCAAATCCTCCTCAGCAGCAAAGAAAAACTCATCACTATTGCTGTTTATCTTTTGTCTGGCAAAGGCAGTGTTTCGATCTGAATAAGCATTAGGCCAAAGGTGAAACATGATAGTATCCAACTTATCCGGTGAGTTGTTGATATACTCAATCTGCATGGTAGCATCCAAGAGATTTTCCGCATCATTTAAGGTAGCATTGATGGTGTAATTGACCTCCTGCTGGAAGTAATCCTGCTGTGCAACGGTGATTTGACACAACAAAGCGAAAGAGAATAGTAGTAAACATTTTCTATTCAGCATAGGGTGCATTTTTTGGTTATCATAAATTGGATAATAACTTATCCTTCCATTTTTTCTGCCAGTTCCATCCAACGCATCTCCTTCTCCTCTAGTTCGTCTTTAAGTGCATTGGTTTCTTCGCCGAGCTCGATGAGCTTTTGCTGATCCAGTTCCGGATCTAAAAACAGCTTATCAATTTCTTTTCTACGTTCCTCTATCCTTAAAATTGTCCTTTCTAATTTTTTAAACTCCTTTTTTTCCTCTAAAGTAAGGCCTGGAATTGCAGTCTGCTCTGCTTTAGAAAGAACCTTTTTGGTATTGGTATTGGTTTCTTTTTTCTGCTCTTTTGCTTCTTCCTTTTTCTGCGCCTGATACTCCCTGTAGTTCCCGTTATAATCCTT
>OMKD01000263.1 GCA_900299495.1 Sphingobacteriales bacterium | reverse complement strand
TCCGATTTAAATCGGAGGCTTTTTTTATAGGACATTAACTTCCCGTTCCAGCTGTATGCCATAGATATCATAAATGGACTGACAGATCGATTCGGAAAGCGCATAGATTTCTTTACCAGTGGCACTACCCAGATTGACCAATACCAAGGCTTGTTTTTCATGACACTGCGCTTCGCCAATCTTTTTACCCTTCCAGCCCGCCTTATCTATAAGCCAACCAGCAGGCACCTTGACGCTTTCTGAATCCAAGTCATAGAATACGATATCCGGAAATTCCTGCTGCAAGTTCTTCAATTGTGATCTGGGTATAATCGGATTTTTAAAAAAGGACCCTCCATTACCAAGTTTTGCCGGATCTGGAAGCTTAGATGATCGAATCTGTATAACTGCATCCGCTATATCCTTGATACCCGGGCTACTTATCCCCTTTTCCTCTAATACTGCATTTATTGCTCCATAAGATGTATTGATTTCATGTTGGGTACTCAATTTGAAATACACATTCAGGATACAACACTTACCCTTTAATTCGTTTTTAAATACAGAATCTCTATAACCAAAGGCACAGCCTGCATTATCTTTTTCAAAATAGGACCCGGACTCAAAATTATATCCCTCCAGCTTGTGAAAAACATCCTTTAATTCAACACCATAAGCGCCTATATTTTGCACGGGTGAAGCACCTACACAACCAGGGATCAGCGCCAAATTTTCAATACCCCCGTAATTATTTTCAATTGCCCAGCAGACAAAATCATGCCAATTCTCACCAGCACCAACCTTTACAATTACATGCGCATCTGTATGCTCTTCTACTGAAATACCTTTTATTTTATTGTGAATGACCAAGCCTTGGTAATCATCTTGAAACAGGATATTACTTCCACCACCAAGAACCAAATAGGATTCATAAGTATTTACAGGAATAGCTGATAACTGACTGGGATCTTTAAGCTCTAGATACTGTTTGGCACTGACATCAATACCAAAGGTATTCAGGGATTTAAGTGATTTATTTTGTATGATTTCCAAGGTTATATTTTTTTCAAACTATCATTATCAAAAAAATGAAAGCCAAGTAATCCTCCACACACGGTTATACTGATTTGATCTCCTTTTTTCAATTCTGAGATTAGCTTCGAAGGTTGCATGCGCAACTTCAAATAACCGTGATCCGTTTCGAGGAATAGTCTGTAGGCATCCGGAGATTCCAGATCACTTAATCCTATACCTCTACCTTCAACCAAAGGAATAACTTGTTCAACAGAAAATTCTTTATCTACAAGATCTACGGAGCGCATCCTGTTTAGTGTTCCAAAGAGGCCAGGGCCTAAAAACAATCCAGCCACACCCATCAACGAAATTACACGAAACCGATCCAGCCCAGTCTGTCCTTTCTTAAAATAAGGTATTGCCAATAATAGAGCGGTCAAAAATCCGAAGATTAGCGAAATCGACCAAAAGCTCCCTTTATTTAAGTAAAGATCCGAAAGGATCAGTTCTCGGGCGCTGAGGCTCAAAAACAGGAAAAACAAACATACATAGCCGAATATTTTCAGCTTTGTGATCATTGTCATAAGTACAGATAGATTCTTTTAAAGTACAAACACCAATATACCTAAAAAGAATTTCCTACTAAATAGAATTGAATTGTAAATTCGCCAATTGACTATACAGACCTTCATTTTCGACAAGGTCTTTATGCGTACCAGACTCTTTGACTTTACCATCTTCCAGTACATAAATACAGTCCACCTCTCTGATCGTTGCCAGTCGGTGAGCGATTATGATAGAAGTTCTTCCTTCCATAAGTACATCCAGAGCATCCTGAACCAGCTTTTCTGATTCTGCATCAAGTGCTGAAGTAGCCTCATCCAATAATAGGACTAAAGGATCTTTCAATATTGCTCTGGCAATGGCTATCCGTTGCTTTTGACCTCCGGACAATTTTACACCGCGTTCTCCAACAAGGGTCTCCATACCCTCAGGAAACTTGGAGATAAACTCCCAGGCGTTTGCCTTTTTAGCTGCTTCAATTAGTTCTTCCTCAGTAGCATCTGGTTTTCCATAAAGTATGTTTTCCTTTATACTACCACCAAACAATATTACTTCCTGAGGTACAATAGCGAATATGCTACGATATGCTTTTAGGTCATACGATTTGATATCTGAACCATCCAAAGAAATCGTACCCGACTCCCAACTGTAGAAGCGTTGTAGTAATTGCATTACTGTAGACTTCCCAGCACCAGACGGGCCAACCAATGCAATCTTCTCACCAGCTTTCAAAGACAGATCCAGTCCTTTTAATACTGGCACGTCTTCACGTGTTGGATATTGGAAATGTACATTTTCAAAACGGATATTACCTTTTGCACTCAATGTTTCCACACCTTCCTTCTCAATCTCCAACTCACCGGATTCGCCTAGAATATTTCTGATACGCTCTGTTGCACCCATAGCACCTACTAACTCCGTATAGAAGTTACCCAGACCAGCTATTGCTGTACCAATGAAAACGGTATATGAAAAGAAGGCAATTAGGTCACCATTTGAAATCAATCCATTTTGTAACATAACGGCTGCTCTCCAAATGATGAAGAATAAGGCTCCAAAAAGTATAGTGATTATGAAAGCTGCAAACATTGCTCTTGCTCTGGCATATTTCATTGAAATATTCACAGATTTCTGAATACTCCTTCCATAACGAAGTGATTCAAAAAGCTCATTAACATATGACTTAACGGTTTGAATCCCTTGAAGAGACTCATTGACTATATTACTTGAATTTGCAAGTTCTTCTTGTCTAGCCTTTGAAAGTGTTCGGATTTTTCTACCAAAGAACATAGCTAAACCAACAACAGGAACAAAAGTCCCCAGCATTAGTAGTGCTAATCTCGGAGTACTTACACCTAATAAAATGACCCCAGCTACAAGTATTATGATCTGACGAACAAATTCTGCCAATGTGATGGAAAAAGTGTTGTATAATTTTTCCACATCCCCAGACAATCTACTGATTAATTCTCCTACATTACTTTTCTCAAAGAATACAACTGGCAGTGTGATTACTTTATCATAAAGTGCTTTACGCACATCTGCTATTCCATATTCACTCACCTTTGCGAAAAGCATAACTCTGGCGTATGAAGAGAATCCCTGAACAGCAATAAGCACTAATAAAACTATACCCAATTGTTCAAGATCAAAACCGTATTGACCTTCGCCATTTGCAGTGTCCACCATATCTCTGAACAACTGTGGGAAAGCCATAAAAATCAAACTACCTATAAATAGAAGTGCCATTCCAACAATGAATTGGAATCTATAAGGTCGGATATACTTGAATATCTTGATCGCTTCTCTGAATTGTTCCTTACTTGGTCTTTTCTTTTGCTCTTCCTGTTCTTCTGATTTCTGCGTTGCCATCACAAATATTATGGTGTAGAAAAATTAACACAAAGGTAATTTTAAATAGCTCTTAGCAACACTATACAGGATTATTATTGCATGAAAATTACATTGAAACAGACTAAATATCTCAGATCATCAAACTAAAGTAGAATTGATTTGGACAATTACTAAGCTATACAGATATTTATAAACATAATATTCCATTATATATGCAAGACAATTACATTCCAAGAGACTTAAGCTGGTTAGATTTCAATGGTAGAGTACTTAATGAAGCTGCAAATCCAAATGTCCCAGTATTTGAGCGGATAAAATTTCTTGCAATCTTTTCTTCTAATCTTGATGAGTTTTTCCGTGTGAGAGTTTCTGCACTCAGACAATTCAAAAAACTGAGAAAAAAAACAAAGGAACAACTGAAAGTTAAGCCCAAAAAAATACTGAAGGATGTGCTAGATATTATCAATCAGCAGCAGGAGAAATTTGGAAAGGTATTCTTTGAAGAAATCATTCCGGAACTCAGTAATCACGGAATCTATCTTAAAGATAATCTAAATTATAGTCCTGAGGAAAAAGCCGCTGCAAGTGCATACTTTGAAGAACATATTAAAGAACTTATTCATCTTCAAGAGCTTTCAGAACATTTTCCGATACCATTTCTAAACAATAGAGGACTTTACTTTATAGTACTTACGGCTAAAAAAGAACATCCATACCTTTATGCTCTGCCAGATACAAATCGCTTTGTATCCTTAAAAACCGCTAAAGGCTCAACGATTAGTTTTGTGGACGATATCATCAGAGACAATCTAATTAAACTCTTACCGGAAGATGAGATCAAAGAAGTAATCTCGATTAAATTATCCAGAGATGCGGAGATGTATATTGATGATGAATTTACTGGAGATTTACTGGATAAGATTAAAAAGGGCATTAGCGATCGAAACTTTGGACTTCCAACAAGATTCCTGTACGATAAAGAGATATCAGAAGAATTACTGCTTAGAATTAAAACACTTTTCAATTTAAGCAGTCAGGACATGATTCAAGGAGGACGATATCACAATTTTCATGACCTGTTTAGTTTTCCAAAACCCACAGAGCATAACGATCAATTACATTATCAGCCCCTTCCTGGATTGGATCATCATAAAATTAATGCCGGCCAAGCAGTGGCGACTGCTATTAGAAAAGAGGATTTATTCTTGCACTTCCCCTATCATGCTTTTGATTGCATACCACGGCTTATTGAAGAAGCTGCAGAAGATGATAAAGTGAAATCTATAAGCATCACGCTATATAGAATTGGACAAGCATCCAGACTAACTGAAGCTTTAAAAAAAGCAGCTGTTAACAATAAAAAAGTCTTTGTTTTTATTGAAGCAAAAGCCCGCTTTGATGAAGCATCCAATATGTTCTGGGGACAACAATTGACTGCCTCAGGCGCAAAGGTTGTTTACAGTTTCCCTCAGATAAAAGTACATGCAAAGATTTTGCAAATATCTTATGTTGATAACACCTACATTTCGTATATCGGAACAGGTAATTTCAATGAAAAAAATGCCAAGATCTATACTGATTTTGCCCTATTAACAGCCAATCAAACTATCGGTGAGGATATCAGACAGGTATTTCAGATTCTTCAAGGTAAATTGATACTTCCTAAACATAAAAAGATAAAAATTGCACCATTTGCCTTACGATCATTTATAGAAGATAGCATACAATTTGAAATAGATCAGGCAGGTCAGGGTAAGGAAGCACAGATCGTCGCTAAACTAAACAACCTAGAGGATCAGGAGATCATTGATCAACTAACAGCTGCTGCAGAGCAGGGTGTAAAGATAAAGCTACTTGTCCGTGGCATTTGCTGTTTAAATCCAAACACACATCCGAATATTGAAATCAAGCGATTGGTGGATAGATTTTTGGAACATGCCAGATTTTACTACTTCTTTGCTGAAGGGAAAGAGAGCCTGTATATTTCTTCTGCAGACTGGATGAGCAGGAATCTAGATAGAAGAATTGAGGTTGCATGTCCTATTGAACAAAAAGAACACAAAAAACAATTGCTTAAGATATTTGATCAACAATGGAATGACCGGGTAAAGGGTGGGCCACACTTTGAATTTTTTGACACCAAGCAATTTGTCAAAGGTAAATCTGCACAGGAACTCATCTACGAAACCTTAAACATTTCTATAAATAAGAAAAGGTTGCTCCAAGAATGAAGCAACCCTTTTAATTATTTTGATCGAAATTTATTTTGTTAGATTGATTTTAACTGTTGTCTGCTCAACAATCTGATCTCCCGTTAAAGAAAATACAATTCGCTGATTAGAAAAGAATGATTCTTTGAATGCATTTAAAGAGGTTTCAAATCCCTCATTATTTGTAGCAATATACGATTGTGTATACAATTCTCTATTTACCTCTGCAACTGTATAATCAAGAATAGAATTCTGTTCGTCAACTACTCTCAACAAATAGGTCGATAAATAATTAGAAATCTGATGATCTATTGCTCTAGTATCAACATCATTCGTTACAATGATTAAGCTTGATAATGAAGATGCAGGCACATTTGTCTCAGATCCTTGAGAGCGTATAGAAAGCTCAAGCATTTCATTTAGATTCTCCGAATCATTTTCTGCAGTTACAATCTCTACCTTGTCCACTCTGCTTGCAAAGGATTGAAAAGCCTGACCTTCTGCTGTGCTTAGAGTCGTATTAGTCGTGTAAAGACTTAATTTACCTGTTAAAGATGAGGATGCATAGCTAGAAACAGCCTCTTCCAAAATCTTCCAATTCTCTTGGTTTAAGCTTTGAGAAGTATGAATTATAATAGATAAATTATCATTCAAATAAGCCTTTACTTCCTGTCCATTAGCTGTTATTAAAGGTTCACCCTCTGTACAATTCACCAATGGGCAATGAGTAAGACTTTGGATCTCTATCGGATCCCCATTTTCGTGCTTTATACCATCGATACAAAAATCAACTCGCTCAGCTGATTGAAGCATCTTTACATTGGTGTTGCTGATGTCCAAATCTGAAGACGCATCCAATAAACCTAATGTAGGTTCAGGACTATAGTCATAAGAGAAGTGAACAAAGGACTGGTCTAATCTAAGTTCGTCGGAACAACTGAACAATAAGAAGGTAGCCAAAAATGTCAAAACAAAATTCCGTGTAGTTGTACTATTCATGCGACTAAAAATTTCCAGCTTACTAAAGTAGTAAACATGTATAATTAGGTTAATTAATTACTTACATGAAATAGGATGGAATACTAATAGTGCAGAAGGCTATACAATCAGGGAAAGTCTACAATGTTGAATAAGAATGTAGTGTATTAATTACTCCTTTAAATTAATATATTTTCTACATATAAATATATACTATATAAAGTTTTTGTAACGCACAATACATTTTTTTCCTGTTACTTCCATCAAAAACAAGGCTTATTTTACGCTGAAAAAACTCGATCAAAACAACATACACATAAAATAAATAAATATATAATAATTCAACTATTAAGCTATTTTTATTGCCAATGGTTGAATAATAATTAAATGCTGATGTTTTTAATTGTATATTTGTGCTTCAAATCAGATATATGAATACACAATTGTCAAGAGCTAAAGAGTCTCGAGCAGCTATTCAAAGAATTCATACAGCAATGCGCCACCTCTTCATCAGAGGACATTATAAGCCACTCGGTGCATCTGGAGATGCTATGATTCAAGCATTACTTACGATTAGGCCAGAAATATATGGATCCATTATTGATGACGAACGCGTCGAACTTGAAGGATTTCTTTACATCTTCCAAAGATTACCAATTGGCATCGAAGAATGTAACAACATTAAACTGATCTCCAGAGAGGGTTTCGAAGACTCTAATTTTCCTGCTATAGTTCCTGACAAAAGAAGAAGAAACTGTTACCGAGTTGATAAAGATCAGATGCTAATTGAAATGACCCGAGGTCGCTCAGACATTTATGATGTTCTTACCCACCTGACTTTCATGTATATGGAAGCAGAAAAGATCCGTAAGAACAGCATGAATTCCAAAGGTGTTGTAAAAAGCGAATGGATAAGATTGGAGGAGATCATCGATATGGAAAAGAAAGGCCAGGAGTTCAATAAGGAAAGAGCTTACAGTTATCTTTCTACTATTCTGGGAAGAACGTTCGAAGAAACTCTTGAAGCCAGTAAAAAATTCGATAATGCCAAGCATGTAAACAGCCTTTTCCACATTGTATATTGGTTAGGTAAAAAATCATTTGAAGAATATAATGGAAAAACACCAAGAGAAATCTCCTTCTCCTCTTCCCTTAGAGAAAGAGTTGGTTTCCATACTTATGGTGAGCAGTGGGCTGAGAAGATTAAAGACCACCTAATCCAAGCAAATTTTCACGAAAGGCCATTGCACATTGTATCTTCTAATCCACATTCTCTGATGAATATGCTCTTTGGGCAAGTTGCACTAAAAAAAGAGTTTCCAAAACTAGGTGCTATTGATATTGCCATGGAACTGAGTAAATCGGGGAATGGAAAACTTAGGGATAAAGTGTCTAGTTATGCGCTCAAACACGGAATGATCGAAATCTCTGATGATTCGGGCAGTAATATATATGCTCAATTGTTTGATACTTCAAAAATAGATAATGCAGTCCTCAATAAAGCTTTAGATCTAGACTTGAAAGAACATGATTGCCCTGTAATTTTCAATATGGATTATGCATTTGGAGAACAGGCCTTCGAGACGATGGATGAGCTTCTAAAACCAATAGAAACTAAGGATGCAAAACTTCCAATGAATGTAGCATCTGTTTCTGTAATGGGTAAAGCGGGAATCCTTATGGGAGGAAAAGGAGATATCATGATTCCAAATGCACATATCTTTGAAGGTTCTGCTGATAACTATCCTTTTGTAAATGACTTTAATCTGGAGGATTTTAAAGATCAGGGTAGCCTGGTTCTGGAAGGATCAATGGTCACAGTCCTGGGGACCTCCTTATCAAATAAGGATATACTAAGGTATTTCTTAAAATCTTCTTGGAAAGCAATTGGCGTTGAAATGGAAGGGGCTCATTATCAAAAAGCCATACAGGCAGCATCCATGATCCGAAAAAATATATCCACAGATGTAAAGGTCAGATATGCCTATTACGCATCGGATAATCCATTAGAATCTGGCCAGACCCTGGCATCAGGGAGCCTAGGGATAAGCGGTGTAAGACCAACTTATCTTATTGCAAAGAATATTCTAAGAGCTATACTTAAATAATAAAAACCGGTCAAGTGACCGGTTTTTTTATTTTAATAACAACATTTAACTACCTTGAATTGTACCTTGTATACATTGTTAAAATCAAAGATTGAATCATGCGTATAGCTCTTCTTCCCAAGCTGCTTTTTATTACTCTCCTGTTAAGTTCATGCAATGGTAAAGTACCCAAAACCTGGGAAGCTCCAACTTCAAATCAAGAGCTAGATTATGCAAATATCGACCTTTGGGCAGCACATCCTTCCAAATCTGATTCAGCAGATCTTGTACCGCTACCCTTTCAGGATGAAAAAAAACAAGAACTCGCAGATGTCTTTTTTGTATACCCTACCATCTATTGGCAGAAGAAGAGTGACGATAAGTGGAATGCTCCAATAGATGATGAAAAACTCAATGAAAGAATTGAGGCCTCTTCCATGAAAAACCAAGCCAGTATTTTCAATGCAGTTGGAGATATCTATGCTCCCAGATACAGACAGGCACATATCGGTGCTTATTACTCAGACAACCCAGCAGCAAGCAACAAAGCCTTTGAATTAGCCTATCAGGATGTCAAAGATGCTTTTCTTTACTATATGGAGCATTATAATGAGGGCAAACCTTTCATTATTGCCTCTCACTCGCAGGGAACTACACATTGTATGAGATTGGTACGGGAGCTGATAGACGGAACAGAACTGGAAAATCAGTTGGTAGTCGCATATCTGGTTGGTATCGGAGTACCTGCATTTTATTATAATTCCCTTAAACCCTGCACCTACCCAACAGAAACATCCTGCTTGTGCAGCTGGAGAACCTTCCAGAAGGGACATTATCCAAATAATCATTTCAGCTATCAGACTCAATATATCAATACTAATCCTATTAGTTGGACAGACCAGGATGCGCCAAAAGAGGACCACTTGGGTGCTATCCTGTTAGATTTCAACACCTTGGAAACTGGTATTTGCGAGGCCAAAAAACATGAGGGGTTAATCTGGATGGAAAAGCCTGCGTTTAAGGGATCTAAGTTTTTCTTCAGAAAAAACTATCACATAGGCGATTACAACCTTTTCTACTTGGATGTAAGGACAAATGCTGTTAACAGAGCCCAGGCATGGATAGAAAAGCACACAGAAATGCGTTAAGGAATAAATGTCTTTTATGAAGTATATCCTCCTTTCTTGTATTCTTATTGTTTCACATCAGCTTGGTGCACAAATTGTATGGGAGCAAAACTATGGCGGTTCATCCATCGACGAATTGGTTGAAATTATAGGAGGTCAAAATGATGAGCTGTTACTCGTTGGCAGTACGCTCTCAAATGATGGCGACATAGATACCTATCTGGGCCAAAAAGACGCTTTGCTAATCAATACCAATTTTGAGGGTATAATAAACTGGTCCATAAATATTGGTGGCACTGCTAATGATGAATTTCGTTCTGCCGTGCAAACTCTGGATGGAGATTGGTATGTGGTTGGAAAATCAATATCAACGGACCTTGATATCTCTGATGGCAATGGAAGTGATCAAGGATTATTATGTCAATTATCACAAGACGGTGCTTTACAATGGTGCAAAACCTATGGAGAAATTGAGGATGATGAATTCTTTACCATCAGCCTTACACCAAGCGGTAATTTACTCCTTAGTGGAGCAGTTGATAATGAAGATTTATTTACGGAATCCACAGTAATGCATTCCAACCAAGACTTCTGGCTACTTGAATTAAGTCTCGATGGCTCTGTAATATGGGAGAAAAAATATGGGGGTTCAGATTCTGAACAAGCCCTTGATCACCTACAAGATGATGAAGGCAATATCTATATAAGTGGATTTGCAGTGTCTAATGATATGGATCTGGATATCAACTACGGCTTAAAGGATATTTGGATTTTAAAAACGGATGACCAAGGTAACATTCTATGGAAGAAAAGCTATGGAGGCAGCTCTTTTGAGGAAGGTCGAAAATTAGCCTTACGCGATGACATACTTTATCTTGCTGGTGGGAGTTTTTCAAATGATAACACCTTTGAAGATCAACAGATTGGACAGGAAGACGGCTTTATTCTAGCTTTATCAGTAGAAACAGGTGAACTTCTTAAGCAAACACACACTGGTGGGGCAAGCGCAGACCGAATAAATGATCTGGTCATCAAAGAGGATGAAATCATAATCACTGGTTTTTCAAAATCTGCACTTAATGGAACTCAGGGTTATGGTGGAACAGACTATTGGACACGTGCTTTTGACTTTGATTTAAGTCCCAAATGGACCAGAATCTTTGGAGGAAGTAATGAAGATGTTGCCCATAGTATACTTCATTATAACAACAGCCTTTTTGTTGCAGGCAGCTCCTACTCTACCGATCAGGATATTTCTGAACCATATGGACTTTCAGATATTTGGGTATTGAACTATGATCTTATCAGTAAAACTCAAAACCTTCCAAAGCCATCCATCGATTATTTACTATTCAAAGATCATATCTTAATCCGTTCCTTACCAAATGGACCTTATAACTATATGATTTACGATTTGCTTGGCAGACCGCTTAATGTGGGTGATTTTCAAGTCAATAATGAGGATATCCGAATAGAACTTTCAGAAAGCTCATTCTTTTTGCTTAACATTGTGTACGCTAATCAGCCAGATCTAAATTATTCAATTAAAGGAATTCAAAATTGATGAGCTTAATTTCAAGGTATAATAAACTGAAAGAAGAAAAGCCTAGCATTGCTATCGCTTTGATACTAGTTCTAGGGCTTGGTGTATACCTTTTGCTTCAGCTGATACAAGCACAGATTCCTGAGGATAAGTTGTTTTTGAAGGAAGTGATTAAGAAATCAACAATTGTTATTAGTATTATTTGCCTAATCAGTCCCTTCAATATTTTATTGTATTCTGCCGCTCAGCGCTTCAGAAGAAAGAGAAGATCTTAGTAAGAAGAGAATCCATTCTCTAGTTCAATTATGTGGTCAAAGCCCTTTTCCTGCATTACTTTAGCAGCTTTACTTGAACGCACACCTCCCTGGCAATATATATAAATGGTCTTGTCCTTATCTAGTGATTCCACGGCCTCCTCAAAACCATCTGCCAAATAATCGATATTGATTGAATTAGGTACAGCTCCTGAATTGAATTCTCTAGGAGTGCGTACATCAAGAATGATCTTGTCATTGTCTGCTTCAAAAGCCGACTTAAAACTAGCAGCATCTACTTTTTCGTAGATAACAGTTGATTCCTGAGTTGTTGCTTGCTCTGTTTTTGTCTCGCAAGCAATCAAGATAAAGCTCAGTGCGAAGAGTCCTAATATATATCTCATAATGGGCTTATTTATTAATTTGTTTTTTACGTGTATAATAATAACCGAGTAAGCCTCTGCGGCTTTTACATTTTCATCCAGTTATTCTAATGTGAAATTCACACAATCCATAGCACACATATTCAACTGACCTACAACTAAGTAAACTAAATCTGATGTACTATCGATAGCAGCCTGCAATGCTTTTCATGACCTCACAGGAGCCATCAACGCTAATCATCTTTCTTGACTTACACCCTACTAAAATAAGTAAGCTAAATCAAATAAACAGATTAGCTTCAACTATTTTTCAAATAATGAATCCCTTTAAGAAAAAATAAAATTTAAAGTGCTTTGGTGATAAAGGCTTTAAGTATAGAGGGTTCCCAATCAAAGAT